>NZ_DYYK01000080.1:0-30739 GCF_020741705.1 Bacteroides coprosuis | reverse complement strand
TCTTTCATGAACCTAAGAAGTATAAATGACGTTACTTAACGAGGATATAAAGGTAAAGCATACAAGTATTTATACAATAATTAAACAAAGATTTACAGTAAACATTAAATTATGAAATTGTCGAACTTAATTTATGGAATGTCGGCTTTGTTACTACTAGTTTCATGTGGTAATAAATCGCAAAACGCAGGACAAACTGACGTTCAAAAATACCCTACCCAGGTAATTACGGGTCAAGAAGTTGAATTGACTACTACTTATCCTGCTAGCCTGAAAGGACAACAGGATATTGAGATTCGCCCTAGAATTGATGGCTTCATTGATGCCATTTATATTGATGAGGGTTCTCTAGTGAAAAAAGGACAAGCACTTTTCAAAATAAACTCTCCTCAGTCTGAGCAAGCACTAACAAGTGCAAAGGCAGCTATTACAATGGCTCAATCCTCTGTTAATACTGCGAAGTTAAATGTAGATAGAATTAGACCACTTGCAGAAAAAGGCATTGTAGGTAGTGTACAACTTGCTACAGCTGAAGATGCTTACAATTCAGCCTTAGCAGGATTGGCACAAGCTGAAGCCAACCTTAAAAATGCACAAGCTACAATTGGCTGGACAAACGTTACTAGTCCTGTTAATGGATTTGTAGGTGCAATTCCTCTACGTTTAGGTAGTTTGGTAAACTCTATGAATGTACTTACTACAGTAGCCAATGTAGATAGCATTTATGCTTATTTCTCAATGAATGAAAAAGAGTTTTCTACTTTTCTAAGTGAACTTGAAGGTAATACACAAGCCGAAAAAATTAAAAATGCACCACAAGTAAGACTTACTCTTGCAAATGGTACAGAGTACCCTTATGTAGGAAAAATAGGAACCATTACAGGTTCTGTTAATGCTACAACTGGTTCTGTAAGTTTTAGAGCGGTATTCCCAAACAGTAATTTTGAATTAAGAAGTGGTATGAGTGGAAAAATCACTATTCCTACTCACATGGATAATGCTTTAATCATCCCTCAAAAAGCTGTATTTGAGCAACAAAACAAAAACTTAGTTTACCAAGTACAAGGAGATTCTGTAGTATTAAAATCCATTTCTGTTCTACCTACACCTGATGGCAAACAATATGTGGTTACAAGTGGCTTACAAGAAAAAGACAAAATTGTAACTGATGGTATTGTAACTCTACGTCATGGTAAGAAAATAGCTACTGAATAAGTACAACCAACAACAACTTAAGTAATAAAAAGAATTGATACGAAATTCTTATTATTAAAATCAAAATAAAAAGATTGTGTTAAAAACATTTATTGATAGACCGGTATTATCTACTGTAATTTCAATATTTATAGTAGTATTGGGAGTTATAGGTATTGTCACATTACCCGTTGAACAATACCCCGACATTGCACCTCCTACCGTCAATATTTCGACTCAATATCCAGGGGCGAATGCTGACGTTATTATGAAGAGTGTAGTGATCCCTATTGAAGAAGCTGTGAACGGAGTAGAAGGTATGACTTATATGTCTTCTTCGGCTTCAAACTCGGGTATGGCCTCTATTGAAGTTTACTTTGCAAAAGGTGTAGATCCCGACATTGCAGCCGTAAACGTTCAAAACTTGGTGGCTACCGTTACCCCCATTCTTCCAGCTGAAGTAAACAAAATCGGGGTAACTGTAAAGAAACAGTTGAGTAGCTATATTTTAGGTATTTCATTATCGTCTGAAAACCCTGATTATGACGGACAGTTTATTCAAAACTATGCCGACATTAACTTGATACCGCAGATTAAGCGTGTATATGGTGTGGGTGATGCTTCGGTAATGGGTGCTAAAACCTATTCTATGCGTGTGTGGTTGAAACCTGATGTGATGGCATCTTACAAGATGAATCCAACAGAAGTTATCGCTGCACTTGCCGATCAGAATATCGAAGCAGCCCCAGGGGAATTAGGACAAAATAGTGACCAAACTTACCAATATACATTACGCTACACAGGGCGTTTGGAATCACCAGAAGAATTTGAAAATATTATCATTCGTTCTAGCGATAGCCATATCCTGAAATTAAAAGATGTTGCTAATGTAGATTTAGGCTCTTTGAGTTATAATATTATCTCAAAGACAAATGGTAATGAATCTGTATTTATTTCTATCAGCCAAACTGCAGGTTCAAATGCTCAAGAAGTAATTAATAACATTAAGAATGTTCTTGATGAAGCAGCTCCATCATTCCCTCCAGGGTTAAAGATGTCTTACTTAATGGATGCAAACAACTTCTTAGATGCATCTATATCCAAAGTTCTTCAAACTCTATTTGAAGCTCTTATACTCGTATTCTTGGTTGTATTCCTTTTCTTACAAGATTGGAAATCAACTTTGATCCCTGGTATAGCGGTACCCGTAGCCATCATTGGTACATTCTTCTTTCTGCACGTTATGGGCTTCTCAGTCAACATTTTGACTCTATTTGCCCTTGTTTTGGCGATTGGTATTGTAGTAGATGATGCTATTATTGTGGTAGAAGCTGTCCATGCCCATATGGAAGCAGGAGAGACAGATCCTAGACAAGCAGCTATAGCAGCTATGAAAGAGATTTCACCAGCTATTGTTTCAATAACCTTAGTGATGTCTTCTGTATTTATACCTGTCAGCTTTATTGGAGGTACATCGGGAGTATTCTTCCGTCAGTTTGGTTTGACTCTTGCTATTGCGATTGCTCTATCAGCAGTAAACGCACTAACTTTGAGTCCTGCACTTTGTGCTTTATTTTTAAAGCCAGACTTGAAAAGTGGAGAAAAGAAGAAAAACTTTGCACAGCGTTTCTTTGTATTCTTTAATGCAAATTTTGATGCTGCCACTCAAAAGTACAAATCATCTCTTCACTTCTTAGGAAAAAGAGGACATCGCTGGATTACTGTAGCAATTATTATCACATTCTCAGGATTACTTTACTTCATGATGCAAACAACTCCTACAGGTTTTGTTCCTCAAGAAGATGGAGGGACTATGGTAGGATTGGTTTCTCTTCCTCCTGGTTCATCCTTGGAAAGAACAGACTCTGTAGTAAATGAATTGATACAGATCACCAAAGAAGTAGAAGAGATAAACTTTGCAACAGAAATTACAGGTGTTAACTTCCTCGGAGGTATGGGAGGTATTGCTAGTTCTTACTCCACAATTTTCATGAATTTGAAACACTGGAACGAACGTGATAAAAAACCCGATGATATTGCAGCTTATTTATCTCAAAGAACAGCGAGCATCCCCAATGCTACATTTATGTTCTTTGGTATGCCTACTCTACAAGGTTTTGGTATGAGTACGGGAGTTGAGATGAAAATGCAAGATAAAACAGGGGGTGATATTTTTACATTTTATGATAATGTAAACAACTTCCTAGCTGGTATGAACCAAAGAAAAGAAGTTATGGTGGCTATGACAACATTCAACCCTAACTTCCCTCAAAGAGAGATTTCTGCTGACATTGCTAAAATCAAAGAAGCTGGACTTACTCTACAAGATGTTATGACTGCTATGCAGGCTTATATTGGTAGTATGTATGTATCCGATTTCAACTTGTATGGTAAGCAATATCGTGTAATGCTTCAAGCACCACCAGAATATCGTAAGCAACTCGAAGACCTTGAAGGTATTCAAATTCGTACGGCTTATGGAGAAATGGCTCCTTTAACTGAGTTTATTTCTACCAAACCTGTTATGGGACCTCAAGCTTTGACTCGTTTCAATATGTTCCAATCTATGGACGTAACTATTATGCCAAACTCGATAGATGGCTATAGCTCGGGTGACGTTATTAATGCTGTAAAAGAAGTTGCTGCAAACACTCTTCCTACAGGTTATGGTTACGAGTTCTCGGGTATGACACGTGAAGAAACCTCACAAGGATCACAGGTAGGTATTATCTTCTTTATCTGTATTGTCTTTGTGTACTTGCTTCTTGCTGCTCTTTACGAAAGTTACATTATACCATTGGCGGTGTTGCTTTCACTTCCTATTGGTTTGGCTGGGGTATTCATCTTTATCAAGATATTTGGCTCACACATCGGTATTGTAAACAATATTTATGTACAGATATCTATGATTATGTTGATCGGACTTCTTGCCAAGAATGCTATTTTGATTGTGGAGTATGCTCTTCAACGTCGTCAGCAAGGACAAACTGTTGTTGAAGCGGCAGTAAACGGAGCTGTTGCTCGTCTTCGTCCGATCTTAATGACATCTTTCGCATTAATTATTGGTTTACTTCCTCTAATGTTTGCATCTGGTGCAGGTGCTACTGGTAACCGTTCTATCGGTATCAGCGCTGTGGGAGGTATGTTCGTGGGTACAATGATTGGTGTATTGGTTATTCCAACACTTTATATCGTATTCCAAACTATTCAAGACCGATTCAGTAAAAAGACGTCTAAGAAATAGAGGCAAACATTTTATAAAGTAGAAACTATGAAATTTAAATTAAAATACGGAAAAGTGTTACTTGGATTGATAGCGATTGCAGGATTACAGTCTTGTCAAGTTACAAATCGCTACAAATCTCCCGAGCTAGATACTAAAAATCTATACCGTGAGATGAATCCAAGTGATTCAACCACAATAGCAGATATTCCTTGGTCGGAGTACTTTAAGGATACTCAACTACAAGGTTATATTGCCGAAGCATTGAATAACAACTACGATATGCTTATGGCAGAACAAAGGATAAAGCAAGCAGAAGCTGCCCTAGGAATGGCACGTGCTGCTTATTTCCCTGAATTGGCACTAAGTGCACAAGTTAATCAAACAAGATTAAGTAGTGCCGATCCCCTTACTGGTATGCCACAAGATAGAAACAGCCTAGCTTATCACTCCGAAAAGTATAGTTTAGGACTTGTAGCTAGCTGGGAACTTGATATTTGGGGTAAGCTAAACCGCCAATCTAGAGCTAAATATGCTGATATGCTAAATAGCTATGCAGGTAGAACATTGATTCAAACCTCGCTTATTTCTAGTGTAGCCAATAGCTACTATTCTCTTTTAGCGCTTGATGAGCAACTGAAAGTAACCAAAGAGATGATTACTTTTATGGAAGAAAGCTTGGTTACTATGGAAGCTATGAAAGAAGGAGGAATGGTTACAGCTGCTGCTGTAGAACAATCGAGAGCATCACTTCACAATGTAAGAACTACGGTTCCCGATTTGGAGAGTGCCATCTACCAATTGGAAAATGCACTCAGTGTAATGCTAGGTCGTGATGCTGGTCATATTGAAAGAAGCACTATTGCTGCTCAATATATTCCTACTTCACTTGCTTCAGGTGTACCTGTACAGATGTTGTCAAGACGCCCTGATGTACAACAGGCAGAACTTACTTTCCGTGCAGCTTTCGAACTTAAAAATGCTGCTCAAGCAAGCTTCTACCCTGCTATTACATTATCATCGGGTATGATAGGTTATGCTACAACAAATACACTAAGTCAGTTTTTTAAACCAGAAAACCTGATAGCAAATCTTGTAGGTGGATTAACTCAACCTATCTTTGCTCGTAAAAAGCTAGTAACTCAATTGAAAGTGGCTAAGGCCGAACAAAAAGCAACACTTTATGCTTTTGAAAAAGCGGTTTTAACGGCTGGAAAAGAAGTTTCGGACATCATGAATGTCTATGAAAACTCATTGAAAAAGAATGCTGATAGAGCTATAGAAGTAGATTCTCAAAGGAAATCTATGGAATATACGCAAGAGCTTCTTAAAGCTGGTGAGGCAACCTACCTTGAGGTTATAAGTGCTCAACAAGGTTTACTACAAGCACAGCTCAATCAAACTAATGATAAGCTGCAGCAACTCCAAGCATGTACAAACTTGTATCGTGCACTAGGTGGTGGTATTAATTAATAACTGATAATAAATCTATAGAAAAGAGACTGTCTTAGACTAGACAGTCTCTTTTTTTATATCCCTTACAGAAGAACTAGATGCACTCTATTTGTTGTCTTTATACAAGCAGTTGCAGACTTCTACTTATATGAATAAAAATACACACAAAAACGACTATTTTAAATGACTTACTCAAAAGAGTACTTTGTCAGGGTTAAAATCATACTTTGACACCGACATGATGAAACGATGTCGGTGTCAAAATAAATAAGTTATTTAGTCTTAGAATAATACGTATTTACATTCATTTATAAATACATGTTTATGCTTATTAATCTTCAAATTATACCCAATAAAAAAGCCCTCTATTCGCATAGAAGGCTTCTCTCAGTACTAATCATTGCCAACAGTAAAACTAGTTAGACAATTGTGCGATAACCATCGCTATTACATAAAAACACTAAATTGAGGTCTAATTAACTTTAAAATCTACATTACCCGACTCGAAGTAATTGATCAACTCCCTAGCAGCAGCAACAGCAGCATTACTATTCGCTTCAAGAGTTTGTGCACCCATCTTTTTAGGAGTTGCAAAATAACGGTTACCCATTTCTAAAAATTCTGCGGGATGTGCAGGAGCAATATCTGTAAGATATTTCATCTGAGGTCTTTCTTTCATCATGGCTATAAGATCTTCCTCATGAATAACTTCCTTACGAGCCGTATTAATAAGAATAGCTTTTTCGGGCAAATTCTGCATCAGCTCCCTATTTATCACCTTTTTAGTTAAAGGAGTATAGGGTAAGTGAATAGAAATAATATCCGATTTAGAATATAGTTCCTCAGCACAAGAAACAGGCTCTACTCCAGAACGATAGATTACAACCGATGGAGTATAAGGGTCATAGGCCAACACATTCATTCCAAAACCTTTGGCAATACGGGCAACATTCTGACCAACATTACCAAAAGCATGAATTCCTAGTGTTTTCCCTTTAAGCTCAAACCCCGAAACACCATTAAACCCATTGCGTGCTCCCCAAAGGAGCATACCAAAAACAAGTTCGGCAACAGCATTAGCATTTTGTCCAGGCGTATTCATAACAATAACACCTGCATCGTGTGCAGCTTTAATATCAATATTATCAAAGCCAGACCCTGCACGAACAATCACCTTAAGCTGATTACCTGCTTTAATTATTTCTTTATCTATAATGTCGCTTCTTACGATTAATGCATCGACATTTTTCAGTCGTTCCATTAATTCTTTTCGATCGGCATAAGCTTCTAGCTGCTCGAGCTTAATGTTAGCAGCACCCAGTGCCTCTTCCATCTGCTGTATGGCAGATTGGGCAAAAGGTTTTTGGGTAGCAAGAAGCACCTCTATCCTATTCATAAAACTAATCTTTTTCTAAAAATAATTCCTTAATTAACTATTCAGCTTCTCGAACTCCTTCATACAATCTACAAGTACTTGTACACTACTCATAGGCATTGCATTATAAAGAGAAGCTCTAAACCCACCCGTAATACGGTGACCTTTGATACCTACTATTCCTCTCTCATCAGCAAATTTCAAGAACTCACCTTCAAGAGATTGATATTCTGGTTTTAAAACAAAGCGAACATTCATACGTGAACGATCTTCATGAGCTACAGTACCCTCGAACATAGAGTTGCGATCTATTTCACCATAAAGAAGATGAGCACGATCTATTGCTCTTTGTTCCATCACTTTTACTCCACCTTGTTTTTTGATCCAGCGCAATGTCATTAATGCCGAATAAATAGGCAATACGGGAGGTGTATTAAACATAGATTCCTTATCTACATGCACTTTATAATTCAACATAGTAGGAATATAACGATCTACTTTTTCCAAAGCATCGTCTTTCACAATTACAAAAGATAAACCTGAAGGAGCTAAATTCTTTTGAGCACCACCATAAATACAAATATACTTGGATACATCTATCGGTCTAGAAAAAATATCTGATGACATATCTGCTACCAAAGGTATGGGAGAATCAAAATCCTCAAAGTATTCTGTTCCATAGACTGTATTATTTGTAGTGAAATGCAAATAATCTGCATCAGCAGGTATTTTGAAATTCTTGGGCAAATAGCTATACTTTTTATCCTCTGAAGAGGCTGTAATATCCACTTCGCCAAAAGCTTTTGCTTCTTTGATGGCTTTGTGAGCCCAAACACCAGTATCTAAGTAAGCTGCTTTCTTCTTTAAAAAATTAAATGGAACTCGACAGAATTCCATACTAGCACCACCACCCAAAAATAAAACAGTATAGCCTTTCGGAATGGATAGCAATTCATGGAATAACGAACGCGCTTCATCTATTACAGCTTGAAAATCCTTCGATCGATGACTGATTTCAAGGACTGATAATCCGGAACCATTCAAATTTAATACAGCTTCTGCTGTTGCTTCTATTACTTCACGAGGTAAAATAGAAGGGCCTGCATAGAAATTGTGCTTTACCATTTTATTCTTCTAATTTTTGTATTCTTATTATCTATCTAAAGATAGATTAAATCACGAATGTAGTAAAAGATAAGTCTATTTCAAATAATTAACTCATTTTTTACACACAAACACTTATATTAATAACGTTTTGATTTCAAAAAAGGTTAGTAAATATCATAATGATAATTTACCAACCTTATATATTTTGTATAGATATTCAATTAATACGCCTCTTGGAAGATCGTTTTCATCCCCTTAATCTTTTCATTCCGAATCAATTGTAAGAGTTGTTTTACTTTTTTACGCTGAACAGCAACATAAGAAAAATGGTCTTTAACCATTATTTTACCAACATCCCCTTTAGTCAGACGCCCTGTCTTGTGCATGAAGCCGACAATATCAATTACATTTACTTTATCTTTTTTTCCTTTACCCACGTAGAGAGTAACCCATTCTGACTCTGCTGGGGCAGGAATAGACTGTTGAAATTCATAGGTAGGAACTTCTTCTTTGATAAATTCAGGAAGAATTTCTTCTTCATGTAAAATCACATACGAAGTACCTTCTGCCTGCCAACGTGCTGTTCTCCCATTTCTATGGGTAAAAGCTTCTTCATTGAGTGGTAAGTGATAGTGAATTACATGTTCTACTTCGGGGATATCAAGTCCTCGTGCAGCAAGATCTGTCGCTATTAACGTATAAGCTGATCCGTTACTAAACTTAAACAATCCACTTTCGCGCATATCTTGCTCTAGCCCTCCATGAAAAGGAACGGAAGCAATTTTATTCTTTTCAAGATATTGGTGAATACGATCGACAGACTCACGATGATTACAAAATACGATTGAAGATTCTGCCCCAATGGTACATAAAAGTTTAAAAAGCGTCTCTAGTTTATCTTTTCCTGGAGAATGCACCTGCATCAGTTGAATACGACTCGCTAGCTCATCCTTCTCATCCAGAAAATCTAAACGTGCAACTCTTCCTACTCCAGTAAACTGAGGTATTTCTTTAGCATCGGTGGCAGAGAGTAGAAATCGACGTTTCAAGGCAGGTAGAAGATGAATTATCTCAGCCATATCTTCATGGAAACCCAGTTCTAGAGATTTATCAAACTCATCTATAATCAATAATTCAATGTCGGAAACATCTACATTCCCTCTGTTCATATGATCGAGGATACGACCAGGAGTACCCACTAGAACATGAGGGCTACCAGTCAGCAAGCTGTTTTTTTCCTCTTGAATAGAATGACCACCATAGGCACAAACAGAGTTAAATCCCGATTTCAAAGAAGAGAACACTCTATTGACCTGCTGAGCTAATTCACGAGAAGGGACAAGGATAAGCGTAGATATCTTTTTAGGCTTATTCTCTTTCAAGTTCAAAAGTAAAGGAAGTAAATAAGCCAATGTTTTACCTGAACCAGTAGGCGATAAAACAATTAAATCACGTTTATCAATAGCCAGATTGATAGTCTTTTGCTGTAAAGGAGTAAGCTCATCGATGCCTAACTCCTGCATAGCTTGCTTTATAATATCTTTATTCATAAGTACTACAAAGATACGAAAAACACAAATCGAAAGACTCTCGCCCTTGTTAAATATTTTTATAATTGATTTTTGAGCATAAAAAAAGGGAGTAATTAGGACTGGTAATTACTCCCTTCTAATGTACTGATGTACATTAATTTACTTTAAACTACTTAGCATATGTTGCTCGACCTTTCTCGTAATAGTTTTCGCCGAGACTATCGATAGCAACAATAACAGGCAAGTCCTTTACCACTAGTTTTCTAATGGCTTCTGGACCTAAGTCATCATAAGCGATAACTTCTGCCTCTTGAACACATTTTGCCATTAAAGCAGCAGCACCACCAATGGCAGCAAAATATAGCCCTTTATGTTGAACTATACTTTCAATAACGTTTTCATCTCTCAAACCTTTTCCTACCATAAATCGAAGACCTTCTTCAATCAATTGGGGAGAGAATTTATCCATTCTTCCACCAGTTGTTGGTCCTACAGATCCGATAGGTTTACCAGGTTTTGCTGGACATGGACCCGCATAATAAACTACAGAACCTTCAAAATCGAAAGGCATAGGTTTACCAGCATCCAAATCATCACATAAACGTTGATGAGCAGCATCTCTTGCTGTATAAATTACACCTGAAAGGTAAGCCATATCTCCTGCTTTAAGCTTAGATACATCTTTATCTGTCAAAGGCGTTGTTAATTCAATTCTTTCTTCCATACTCCCCTCCTATAGTGCTCCATCAGCATGACGCGTAGCATGGCAACCAATATTTACAGAAACAGGAAGACCTGCTATATGCGTAGCGTTAGTTAATATATGTACGGCCATCGCTGTGGTAGTTCCACCAAATCCAGCAGGTCCGATACCTAATTTATTAATTTTCTCAAGAAGTTCTTCCTCCAAATCATTCAGCATGGGGTTTTCATTCTTTGAACCAACAGGGCGTAATAAAGCTTTTTTGCTCAAATAAGCACATCTCTCTAAAGTACCACCAATACCTACACCTACAATGATAGGTGGACAAGGATTAGCTCCTGCTTCAGAAACTACTTGAAGAATAAAATCTTTTACTCCTTCAATACCTTGGCTCGGTACAAGCATCTTTAACTGACTCTTATTTTCGCTACCAAAACCTTTTGGAGCAACTGTTATCTTGAAAGTATCACCAGGTACTAATTCATAGTGAATCACTGCTGGTGTATTATCTTTAGTATTTACACGATCCAATGGATCTTTAACAACAGATTTTCTCAGATATCCCTTGGTATAACCTTGACGAACACCTTGATTGATGGCATCTTCTAAAAAGCCTCCAACTAGCTGAACATCTTGTCCCATAGTAACAAATACTACAGTCATACCTGTATCTTGGCACATCGGACTGCACTCAGCTTTAGCAATCTCAGCATTTTCTATCAAGGTATTTAGAATACCTCTTCCCAATGGAGATTCCTCTTTTTGAGCACGCATCTTCAGACAGCTTTTAATATCAGCAGCCAATACTGTGTTGGCTTCAATACAAAGCTTTTCTACCAAGTCGGTAACTTGAGATACATTTATTTGTCTCATATAGATTAATCGTTATTACTTCGTTTAAAAAAGTGAATGGTATTGCGATTGGAAAGATCACTATCAACATCGCCTATTAACCCTACTAAACAATATGTTTTAGTTTTAGAGTCGTAAATAAACTTTCGCACTAGATAGAAATCTTCTATTTCCGATGTATTGCGCACATGAATACGAGCTCCATCACAAGGAAGAACCCTTTCACCTACTTTGATGTGTTCTTCATCATAATAGGCTATAGGAAGATTCATAGCAATTAACTCATGAATACGATCAGCTAGATAATTAAAGTCGAGATCTATTTCATTGTAAAAACGTAATAAGAATCCACAACGCACATCCGAACTGTAATAGAAATCAGTAAAGACACCCATTTCATCTTCCAACACTAGCATAGTAAGTTCCTCAGCTGAGTGAGCCATCTTACGATACTTCTGAGATTGATGAACAATGGTATAAATGCTTTCAGGTAGCGGACCAAAAACACTAGGACGAGTAACAATAATCTCTTCCCCAATGCCCACAATAATATCAGCATTCATTCCTAAAGCGGGATATAATAGATTGAAATGTTCTATGATTACCCTGCGGTTTTGAGCTAAAACCCTTTTAACGAAATCAACGATTTCGTGCATCTGAACGAATGCCATTTGAAAGCGCACGTCAATATGATAAGTTGATGCATCCGTTAGATCTTCAAAGGGGTTTCTAGCCTGCATTATTTTGCGCGGATTCATGACATCATCATCATTAGAGAGTTCCAGTCCTGGAAACAGCCCTTTGATAAGGGATGATTTTCCAGAACCAGCATCTCCTACTATTCCGATTAATTTATCGTTATAGTGTAAATGTTGATGCGCAATTTGTTCCCCCAAGAAGATTAGCCTCTCCTTGCCTCTGGGAGCATAATACTGCGAAGAGACCGAATATTCTTGTAAGAGATTTCGCATACTTTATTATAGTTTAAACTGAAACTTCATTAAAGGAGCATGTTGTTGAGCTCCATAAACATCAGTTTCACCAAGTGATCCTGATGGAATAGGACGAACAATAGTTATTTTGATAGCCTTAGCTGGATCAAAATATACAAGACTAATAATATCTGATTCAGGGATATTATAAAGAGGAGCAAAAACTTTTTTATTCATTATCTGAGCCTCTTTAGCCTTATTGTACATATCGAAATCTTTAAAAATGATATCGAAAGTGAGTTCATATGGGCCTGAATTCTTACTACGAATTACTGAAGCCACATCCATTAACTTATATTCCATAATTTCTCCTCCTTATTTAAAAATTAATGTATTCGATTGGGAATAGCGATACAGGGTCTGCCACTTTTAATAAGTGATAAACATTAAATTCGAACACTTCACCCACGTGACAATCTGATGGTGAGAATGGGAAAGCCAAGTTACCAGCAGTAGAAATACGTCCTTCATAACCATAGTGAAGCATAGTACTTCTTGCAAAGCCACAAATCGTATCAGCATGTTGTTGAGTATCAGCAACAGCCTCAATAATAATTAGTAATTCATCACCTGTCTCACCTTCAATACCCTTAAACATAGACATAACACCATTCTTACCATAGATTTTAAAATCTAAGAAGAACTTCATGCCATAATGCTTAAAGTTATCTTCAACTCTCTTCTTCACATTAACAACGATATCATCTATCTTGCTAATCATGATTGGGTCTTTAATTGCAGCACAAGAGATAGTACGATAACCTACCTTACGAACACCTTCAAGTTTTACAAAATACTCATCTGTAGGAACGAATTTTGTACCTGCTACATGTACCTTATTATCATCTACCTGAGTAAATTTAGTATCATGTAAGTTTAGAGCACCCCCTGGACCAGGAAGGATATATGGATTAGTTTTTTCATATAGCGTATGAGCAGCTACCGACAGAGTAGTACATTTACGTAGAGGAGACAATGGCTCAAGAATAAAGCCGTCTTCACGTAAATAACCAAACATACAATCGCTACCACTACCTGGCAAACAAGTAATTGCTGCACACTCAAGGATCTTTCCTAAGTGAAGAGCTAAGCCCTTATCAAAACCGTTTTTCACAGCTAGAGAAGCAAAAACAGAAGGGTCATAAGAACGACCAGCTAATATAACATCTGCACCACTTTCTAGAGCTTTGATAAATGGTTCTTCACCCATTTGAGCTACGATACGAACCGATTCATCAACATCTTTTTCTGTAATTGGTTTTGCAGGAGCCAAAGGAGTTACATTTCCTTTTTTCAATTCAGCTTTGATAAAATCTTTATCAAACTCTGATTGAATAATTGCCAATTTAAAGTTTAACTTTTTTTCTTTAGCAATCTCCTTGATTATATTTAAAGTTAACTCTACGTGAGGTCTTCCTCCAGAACCACCAGCCGAACCAATGATTACAGGTACTTTATTTTCAAGCCCTGCAGGTATCATTATTTCCAAATCACGCTTTACAGCATTAGGATCTGTAAATGATATACCAGCACCTAAATAATAAGGACCTGGGTCTGTAGAACCTGCGTCCACAGCAATAACATCTGGTTTACGTTCCATTCCTGCTTGGAATGATTCTATGGGGAACCCATAGCCTAATATAGCGGTTGTAGATAGAATTCTCAACTCTTTCATAAGTATCTATTTTTAAAGGTTTACAAATTAAAGTTTGTTTTTAAGTGCTAAGATTCTACTCATTTCATTGAATACAATCATATAGCCTTCGTCAACACCCATACCTGGTTTTGCAAGGTATTGGATAGGAGATGTTGCCATAGCAATGTTTGCACAAACTTCTGAAGAACGGTTTGTTTCGTTACAAGTACCACCCAAATAAGCATCAACACCTTCTTTGTTACAGAAGATTACAGCTTCGATAGCATTATTGATACCACCTAAGTCTGGAGTTTTAATTTGGATCATATGACCAGCTTTAGCTAATGTAAAGTCTTTGATATCTTCCAAAGTATTACACCATTCGTCTGCTACAATTTTAGCAGGAGTCTTGTGATCATCTAACAATTTACGAAGAGTACTTAACGCCTTGATTTGATCTACTTTACCATCCATATCAACTGGACCTTCAACACGAAGTTCGAATGGAGCAACTATTTCAGCTAATTCACCAATATAGTTTGCAATTTTTTCTAGATCGTTATTAAATACAATACTTAAAGTTCCATAAACGTCAATATGAATTGCAGGTTTATAAGAATCATAAGGTTTGTGAGTTACGATTCTATCTTTCAACCAAGTCAAGTATTCTTTAATTTTTTCTCCCTTGAAGCCTACTTTAGTTTCAACATGATTAAATAAAGCATGTGGCAATACGTCAACACCTTTAATAATCATTTTGTCCACGTTAAGATAGCGATCATCTCCTGATTGAGAGAAAATAGGAATCATTTTATCAGAGATAGTTACTCCGTATTCATCGGCAATTACTTGAGCCATTAATTTTGTTTTGCTCTTAGCTACTGCATCCAAACATGCTTGAGTAACACCATAACGAATAGCAGTGTGGTATTTTTTACCAGTAGATGGACTTGTTGTTTTATCTACTCTATCTGCCATTTCTTTGAATGTTGTGATGTCCTTGCCTTCGTAAAGTGGTGCAATCTCTTTTTCAATTAGAGGAATAAAGTTTTCTGCTAAGAAAAGAGGATCTCTACCACCTGCTCCTGAGTATTGTACAGCTGCACAATCACCATGAGCAATAGCTCCGTTTTCAAGTATGAATAGTACTGAAATTGACTCACCAGCTTGACGAACTGATGTAAAACCTGGAGTTACAGGCTCACCTAAATAAAATGCTCCATCATTTTTAGCACCTTGTTTAATTGCTTTTTGGTCGTCAAAGTAAAAACCTGTTTTACCTGGGGCACATATAACTTTTTTAATTTTCATAGTACTAGTTTTAAAAGTGTTGTCGTTTTATTGATTAGTTATTATATTTTTGGACGTCCTACCAAGAATCCTTTACCGATGGCATACACGTCATCAATAACCATTTGGAAATTGACAGGTCTGTTCTCAAATTTAGCTCTCTCTTCAAGCTTACCTCTATGGAAGTCTCTAAGCTCTTGAGTGAAAGGAAGGTTACCCAACTCTAAAATACGGATTGCTCCATCATTATCACGAGCAGGCATTACTTTACCAGCATTGTAACGGCTAGGAGCAAAAGGAATATCTAATACACCTGCTTCAAATGCTGCAATAGTACCAAGGGCGAAATCACCTTTACCTAGTTCTTCAACTTTATCAAGGATACATTTCATTTCTGCTTCAATGATATTGCACTCTTTTACCACTGCTGGTATTTCTGTAAAATCTTGGTCGCGTAACATGGATATAACTTGCTTAGTAGCTCTCAAACCTGCAGCATTTGCTTCTTTTGTTGGCACACCCACAGCTTCATGAGGTGTTTTAACAATAACTTTTGATGCTTTTGCTAAGGCTGCAGTTGCAGAACCCCAAGATATTACACCAAATGCTTTAGATTCATCTTGAGGGAAACCACCCATCCATTGGTGGAATACAGTAGTAATCTTCACGTCCTTGTAACCAAATTTCTTTAAGTATTTATTAGTTACCTCACGAAGAGCACGAATAGCTGCTACGTCTTGAATTAAGTTACCACATTGTCCATAACCTACAGTGATATCTTTCACTCCTTGCTCTGCTGCCAATAAGGTTTCAATTACAGCTACAGCATTAGAAATACAAGCAGGAATCAAAGTACCAGTAAGTGGGCCAAATGGTTCACGATTGATAGAAACACCTGCTTCTTCATACAACCCACATAGACGGTCGGTATATTGCCAGTGAGCAATCGTTTTTTCAAGAGAATAATCTTTAGAATAAGGTATGTTATAAGATATACCTCCACCCTCATATGAAGTAAAACCACCTGCAATAGAAATCTCTGTTAATAGACGAGCATCAGGAGTACCATGACGTACCTGAACTGGACTCTTCATTACTGATGTCACCTTACGACAAATTTCTTGTCCATAGTTTACAACAGGAAAACCATTTAACATAGAACGACCAGTTTCAATACTCTTTTCGATACCTACTTCTGCTTCATGATATCTATTTAAACGAGTATAACTATCGATAGTTGAAGGTAGTAAATCTGCTCCTCCTTCATTTTCTAGATATTGAAGAAGTTCAATGTGTTTTTCATAAAGTGCTACACCAGCACGTGGTTGAACTAATGTTATTCCTTCAGCTGTAGCTTTTTGAAGTTTAGTACCAAATCTTTTTGAATCTGGAATTGTTTTTTGATAAGCAACTGCTTCGTCAAAATCAATATTTTTACCCGTAGGCCATTGATTCAAGACTTCTTTACGTTCTGCAAAGAAATCATCATTAGATAGCTTTTTATTTGTGATTTTCATGTGTATTAGTTTCTTTATCGGTGATTTTTATAATTTCTTTTTTTAATAATGAAAGAGCCAATTCTGGATCTACTGCTGAAAGCAATCCCATTGCTCCAAAAATATATTTTTGATCCAGCATATAGCTTGGATTTTTTGGTTTGGGATGAACATAATCCATAGGTTTTGCTTTAGCTCCTTCTAATATATGCGTGGGTGATTTACTATTAACAATAACCCCACCAATACCAATAACATAAGGAACTTCAGCTAAATCTTTACCTACTAGAGTAAAAACTTCTCCCATAGGAGTAAAAGCTTGAGCATAAATTCCAGCATGTCTTTCCACTGCGATATCTACAGCCATACGAGCTAAGTTTTCTTCTATCTTTTGCTCTTGACTATTTTCTTCAGCTAATAAATCTGGATTAGAAGTACATTTAGCAACCCAATCTTTATATTCTTGGGCTTTGATCCCCGATTGCATTTCGAGTAAATCTAAATTAACCTCATCTAGTAATGCAGCAAGACTGTAACGCATCCCCAAATCTCCTTCAACTGTTCTTTTATTATAAGGTTCGGGTAAGCCCTTGTACATTACGCTATCCATTGTCGGATGTCCCTTTGACATGGAATAAATATCTGTTGTAGCACCTCCTATATCTACAGCTAGTAAATCTCCTACTCCAGATGTTTTAAGAGTTCCCTTACTTAATAATTCACAACCATTTAATACAGCTAATGGGGTTGGGATAATTTTATAAGGAGTTAGTGCTTGAGCTTTACTTAATCCTTTAGCATCAATAATACGACTAATAAATAAGTCTTTGATACATTGCTTTGCGGGATCAATATTCAACTTATTAAACTCAGGCATTACGTTTTCTGTAATGACATAGGGTTTATCAGCATTTTTAAATACTTCCTCTAAATCATAAGAAGCGCTTTTATTTCCTGCAACGATTACTGCAAACTTTTCAGGGATCTGAGCTAAACGCTTAGCATTTGCTATAATAACCTCTTTATTTCCTCCATCGGTACCACCACAAAGAAGAACTAAGTCGGGCTTTATTTGTGCTATCTCATCTTGCTCAAATTTAGATATTTCGTAAGCATAGGTTTTTACAACTTTTGCACCTGCACTAGCAGCAGCCATTTTTGCAGCCTTTGCGGTCAATTCTGGAACTAGTCCTAGAGCAACCATTTTTAATCCACCAGCAGCGCTACTACAACATAAGAGTTTATCATATTTAAACTCTCCTATTTTTGATTCTAGTTTTTGTAGAGCTTTATTGAAACCGACCATTACATCTGTTTCAATTGTCGTAAAAGAAGATGCTGTACCTAATATCTCAGCCTGATTACCATCGATTGCAGTTAGCTTTGTATAAGTGCTACCAAAGTCGATAGTTAGGTACTTCATTTTATTTCATTTTTAAGATTTTCTTTAAATCTGCAATAGTAGTTTCAATAGGTGTACCTGGAGGGTAAACTTGATTAAAGCCCATTTTCTCAAAACGTTGAGCAACGTCTTCGAAATTTTGTTTTCCCACCACAAGATTACCGCCTGCTAATAAAGGAATTCCTTTTAAGCCAGCTTCATCACATTTTTCACGTAGACCTTGACAGTCAATTTCACCGTGACCATAAAGAGAGGATACTAGAATCGCATCTGCGTTAGTTTCAAGAGCTGCTTCAATGTATTCTTCTTGGGAAACCATTACGCCAAGATTTACAACCTTGAATCCAGCCTCATCAAGTGCAAAAGCGATAATTTTGTTACCTACGGCATGTGCGTCTGCACCGATTACCCCAGTGACAATTGTTTTCGTGTTCATAGCAAATAGTGTATTTAAAGTTTATTTAAGTCTATTATGATAACCTTTTATTCTGTTTTTTATTATTAGCTATCAATATGATAGTAAGTGTCATACTATCAGCCCTTAGACCTAATACAAATCTAACTTTTATTTTGATAACTAGTTAAAAAAAAGTAAAAAAAATCTATTCTTTATTAAGATAATACGCTATTTATCTTTGCATCTAACACTATTATTTTGTAGGTAAATGGGAAAATACGTCCTCACCACACTTTTATTGACATTTTGCTAAATAAAAGACACAAAAACGCATGTTTTGATAAATTATCGAGAAAAACACCCTAAAATACAAGGTAAAACTAATGAAAAGCAGCATAATAGGTGTATATAAATAGATAACACCTATCTAAAATATCCTTTTTATTAATCTCGATTTGACAGATTGCAGAAAAACAGAAAGTATTTAAACAAAAATAAAGCATTCAATAATATTACATTCTATCTCTATAGCAAAAACGCATTAACCTCAGTAAAAGAGTATAATTTATTACACTACCTCTCCCCCAATAATAGTATATCCCCATAACATCGACTTATCAAAGCTACGATGGTAATAAAGCTTAGTACAGAACGCTACCGATATACAAACAAGTTTCTATCGCTATTCTTGTTGCAACACAAATCTCTAAACCATACCTTTATATCTCTGTTTACATTCGCTCCTCTTCTCGTCGTATATTTTCGTTTCAAATTCGCATATATACAAAAACGGCAACTCTCACGAGCTGCCGTTTCCAAATAAGTATATCGAAAAGGTTGTCTATTAACCTCCGAAATCGTCAAATAATAAGTTTTCTCTTGGTACACCTAGGTCATAAAGCATCTTTTCTACTGCTTTACTCATAGGACCAGGACCACACATGTAGTATTCAATATCTTCTGGTGCTTCATGATCTTTCAAGTAATTATCATAAATAACCTGATGAATGAAACCTACTGGACCATCCCAATTATCTTCTGGAAGTGGAGCACTTAAAGCGATATGGAATGAGAAATTAGGGTATTGCTTTTCTAGTTCACGGAAATCTTCTTCATAGAAAATTTCGGCTTTTGAACGAGCACCATACCAATAAGAAATCTTACGGTCTGTGATCTTCAATGTTTTTAGCAAGTGAAGCAAGTGTGCACGTAATGGAGCCATACCAGCACCACCACCAATATAAAGCATTTCATTCTTCGTAGAAAGGATAGGATGGAAATCACCATAAGGACCACTCATCATAACCTTATCACCTGGTTTAAGTGAGAAGATATATGAAGAAGCAATACCAGGATTTACTTTCATAAATCCACCGTTCTTACGATCAAAAGGAGGTGTTGCAATACGTACGTTCAGTGTAATCACATCTCCTTCGGCAGGATAGTTAGCCATAGAGTAAGCACGAATGGTTTCTTCATCATTCTTACAGTTCAAATCCCACATCTTGAATTTATCCCAATCAGAATGGAAGTTTTTATCAATTTGGAAATCTGCATACTTGAGGTTATACTTAGGAATATCAATCTGAGCATAACTACCTGGTACGAAATCCATATGTTCACCAGCAGGTAATTTCACTACAAACTCTTTAATAAAAGTAGCAACGTTGCGGTTAGAAACCACTTCACATTCCCACTTCTTAACACCTAGTACTGATTCAGCAATCTGAATCTTCATATCCTCTTTCACTTTCACTTGGCAACCCAAACGCCATTTAGCATTTTGTTCTTTACGAGAAAAGTGAACTTTTTCAGTTGGCAAAATCTCACCACCGCCTTCTAAGACTTGGCAAGTACACTGTCCACATGAACCTTTTCCACCGCAAGCAGATGATAAGAAAATATCATTTGATGCTAATGTTCCTAGGAGAGAACTCCCTGGTTCAGTATCCAATTCTTTCTTTCCATTAATAAGGACTTTTACCTTACCCGATGGAGATAAATATTTTTTTGCAACTAGCAATATGATAACGAGCAGTAAAATAACCGCTAGGAAAACTACAATACTCGTTACTATTAAAGGTAAAGCTGTCATTGTATTATTCTTTTATCAATTAAATTTTTAAACCTGAGAAACACATAAAGGCCATAGCCATTAGTCCCACAGTAATAAATGTAATTCCAAGACCTCTTAATGGAGCTGGAACATCAGAGAAAGTCATTTTTTCACGAATAGCTGCCAAGCCAACAATAGCTAATAACCAGCCAATACCTGAACCTAATGCATATACAGTAGCCTCACCTACGTTAACAAATTCTCTTTGTTGCATAAACAAAGAACCTCCCATAATGGCACAGTTTACAGCAATTAAGGGTAAAAAGATACCTAGAGAAGCATACAGCGAAGGACTGAATCGTTCAATAACCATCTCCACTAACTGCACTATACCTGCAATTACAGCAATAAATAGAATAAAGCTTAAGAAGCTCAAATCTACTCCTTCTACAAGTACATCAGCTTTCAATATATAGTTTTCAAGCAAATAGTTAATTGGTAAAGTTACAACTAACACGAATGTTACTGCGATACCAAGTCCTAATGCTGTCTTAACGTTCTTCGATACAGCTAGGTATGAACACATCCCTAAGAAGTAAGCGAAGATCATGTTATCGACAAATATCGATTTTACAAATAAACTTAGATAATCCATAATTTTTCAGAATTTAAACCATAGCCAAGACTACAGCTAAATATTCATATTATTTTTCTTGTAACTCTTTATGTCTACTTCTTTGGTACCAGATAATACAAGCACAAAGAACTAGCGCCATTGGAGGCATTACCATTAAACCATTATTCATATATCCCATATCATAGAATGATTGAGGGATTACTCTAAAGCCTAATAGTTCACCAGAACCTAATAGTTCACGGAAGAAACCTACAATAACCAAAATTTTAGCATAGCCTAATCCATTACCCATACCATCTAGGAATGACTCCCAAGGACCATTTGCCATTGCAAATGCTTCCAAACGCCCCATTAAGATACAATTGGTAATAATCAAACCAATATATACTGATAGCTGCTTACTTACATCATAAGCATAAGCTTTCAATATCTCACTTACTACAGTTACAAGAGCAGCTACGACTACCAACTGAACAATAATACGAATACGATTAGGAATCGTTTTACGGATTAAAGAAATAATTACGTTAGCAAAAGCTACAATAATAGTAACTGACAGCCCCATTACAATAGCTGGTTCTAATTTAGATGTAACAGCTAATGCAGAACAGATACCAAGAACTTGAACTGTTACTGGGTTATCTATACCTAACGGAGCTGAGAATATATCTCTATTCTTTTTAGAAAATAATTGACTCATATTCTATACCTCCTTATTTTGTTAAAAATGTTTTGTATTGGCCAAGACTGGTTTTAATCATCTTATCTACACCTTGTGATGTAATTGTACCACCAGTAATACCATCTACTTCATATTCATCATGTTGTACTTTACCGTTCTTAACTACACTAAGCACAACAGAACCATCTTTCATTATGATTTTGTCTTTGAAATGATTCTGGAACATTGGTGTAGCTATTTCAGCACCTAAACCAGGAGTTTCTCCTGCATGATCAAAGAAAACACCATATATAGTGTTCTTATCATCATTTAATGCTACATAACCCCAAAGGATATTCCACAGACCATTACCCGACATTGGTAAAATGTATTTTGTTTCACCATTCACTTCACAAATATAAAGAGGTAACTGACGATCTTTTAAGTCCTTAGCTAATTCAGCTTTCATATCAATGCTGAATCCACCATCTTCTTTTACTACAGCTGCATCAGAATTAATTATTTGATCAGCTTTAACATATTTATCAAATTCTGCTTGGATATTTTCTGCTTTACTTGCGTCAATATTCAAGGCACTAAGAATCTGCTTCATTTTATCAAAATCCTCATTCTTCTTTTGTGTACTCTTAAGAGATTCAGACACAAACGCTAAGAGAAACGCAACGATAACAACCATTACCGAAGCATAAATGATAGTATATGTATTACTATTTGTATTCATCTTTCTTTCGGTTTTAATTAATTGTTAGAGTTTATTGCACGTTTTTCACGACGATTGATGTTCGATTGAACAACATAATAGTCAATCAATGGGGCAAAAATATTCATTAATAAAATAGCAAGCATCATACCTTCTGGATAACCAGGGTTTAATACACGGATCACAATAGCCATAACACCTATTAGGAATCCAAATATATATTTACCTGTTTCGGTACGAGCTGAGGTCACTGGATCGGTAGCCATAAAAACAGCACCAAAGCAGAATCCACCTAAAGCTAAATGTTGATACCAAGGCATGTGAGCCATAGCTGTATCTGGACCAAATTGATTGAAAATAACGCCCATAAATGCACCTCCAACAAACACTGAGAACATAACTTTCCAGCTAGCAACACCTGTAATTAGTAAGATGGCTGCTCCTATTAGAATAGCAATTACACTTGTTTCTGCAATAGAACCGGGAATTAAACCAGTTACCATATTGATATCAAATGCAGGTAGTTGATCTGCGGCTGCTGTAGAAGCTATACCCAATGGAGTAGCTACAGTTAAACCATCAACAGTTTGACCAAGGCCAAAAATACTATCTGATGATACCCATACTGCATCACCCGACATTTTTGTAGGGTAAGCAAAGAATAGGAATGCACGAGTTACTAAAGCTACATTAAATACGTTCATACCTGTACCGCCAAAGATTTCTTTAGCAAAAATCACTGAGAATGCTGTAGCAACAGCTAGCATCCATAAAGGACAGTCAACAGGAACAATCATAGGAATAAGGATACCAGAAACAAGGAAACCTTCGTTCACTTCTTCTTTTTTCCATTGAGCTATAGCAAACTCAATACCTAAACCTACAACATATGAAACTATAATTTTGGGAAGAACGGCTAGGAAACCATAACCAAACATTTCCCAGAAAGAACCAGTCTCGCCTACTGCGTGAATAAAATGTTGATAACCTACGTTATACATTCCGAATAAAAGAGCTGGAATCAACGCAATCACAACAAACGACATCAAACGTTTACTATCAGCCATATCATGGATATGAGTTCCTGATGTCGAAGTACTATTTGGAACGAATATGAATGTTTCAAATCCGTCAAATAGAGAATGGAATGCGTGGAGTTTACCACCCTCTTCAAAGTGTGGTTTTATCTTATCTAGATAATTTCTTAACGCTTTCATTTATTTATATTGATTTTTAATATTAACACATTTCTGCTCTAAGCATGTCTAAGCCATTACGTACAATCTTCTGTAATTCCATTTTAGAAGAACATACGAATTCACAAAGAGCAAAGTCTTCTGGGGCTACTTCATAAATACCCAATTGCTCCATACGATCAATATCTCCTGCAAGAATAGCTTTAATTAAGTATTCTGGGAAAATATCCATAGGTAGAACTTTATCATACTCATTGGAGAAAATCATATGACGTTTTCCACCTTTGATACGAGCATCAAGAGTGTATTCTTTCTTTCCTTGTAACCAACTGAAGTAAGAATGGCTAACACTAAATTGATCTGTTCTAGGCATAATCCAACCAAATAATTCGTGAACATCATCACCTTCTGGGATAACTGTTACAATTGAATCTGTTGCACCTAAAAAACCATCAGCTGCAATATGTCTTCCTGTAAGGACACTACCACTAATATAGCGTAGTTTTTTATCGTCGTTTACTTTTCCTTTAAAGAGGTTTGTCAATTGAGTACCCAATTGTAATTTACAATAAGCTGGTTTCTTTACTTCAGAACCTACAAATGCTACCGTACGAGTAAAATCAACTTTGCCGGTATTAAATAAGCGTCCCATAAAAATAACAGCTTCTGCACTTACAGTCCAAACTACTTCACCTTTGCTAACTGGAGCAATGTGATTAATTTGAACTCCTACATTTCCTGCAGGATGAGGACCATCAAAAACATTGATCTCAACATTTTTTGCTTGAGTTAAAGCAGGAGAAGTTTGATTAATGCTAATTGAAAGATAGGTTTTAGCTAATTTAGAAAGAACATCTAAACCAGTTTGGAAGTTTTCTTCATCACCTTTAAGCTTAAATTCAAAATTTCCAGCTAAAGGGTTGCTATCAAAGCCTGAAACGAATATCGCTCTGGGTTTACTATTGGGATTAGCAACTACGTCATAAGGACGTTCTTTAATAAAACCAAAAAGACCTGATGCAAGCATAGTTGACTTAATCTCTTCTGCAGAGAGTTTAGCAACATCCTTTTTACCAAAGTCTACATATTCTTGAGCACTCGAAGGACGAACGGTTATGTTCAATACTTTTCGACGAGCCCCACGCTCTACAGCAGTAACTACACCACTAACGGGTGAAACAAACTTCACTTCGGGATTTTTCTTGTCAATAAACAAGGGAGTCCCAGCCTTTACCTCTTGATCGGGTCTAACAACGATTTTAGGTGTAACTCCTGGGAAGTCGTCAGGTACGAGACCAATAAGTCCTGGTTCTTCAACAGTAAATAACACCTCTTCAGCTTTACCTTTAAGAGAGATATCGAGGCCTTTACGTAACTTTATTACATTTGCCATGTTATTACAAATAATGATTTTGTTTATTTGATAGCAAAAGTAATAAATTAAACTCTGAATAAAGAGGAAAAGCAGAACGTTTTAAGGAGATAATTCCTTAAATGTTCTGCTTTTCGCAATTAATTAAAATATTTTGATTGTTTTGGCTGAATTTGTTAATATACCACTATACATTTTTCAGCCAACAGCATAAATACAACACAATAACAGTCTATTAAGTCGTTAAAGTATAAGAATTTGATGCTTCTATTTCTTTTTATTTACATTTCAGGAGCAAACATTGGATCCCAGGCTGGTAATAAAGAAGGTTTTTTCTTCAATATATTCAATATTTTTTCGGGTACATATTTAGGCTCTACAACCAAGCGGAACATATACTCATTAAACCAATCATCTGTCATTATTACAAAACCTTTATGACCGCTGTCTGCACCCCAGCTGTTTTCAACTAACCACTTTGTTGTTTCTCCTTTTTCATTAAAATCAACTCCACAAAGAGTCATAGCATGTGCTGAACCACTTTCATAAGATTCAATTCTTTCTTTTTTATCCATCTTCATGGTGATTCCTAGAAGTGATTCATAATCATATAGCTTAAGATCATTAATACCTGTTTGACGGTCAAAGTATTTACCTACATCACTAGAGAAATACATCATTTTATTGTCTTTCAGACCAGCTACAGCTATTTTTTTAATTTCATCCATCGGCAGATTGATATATTTCCAGTTTTGTCCATCATATTGATGACGATCGAAATCAATTTCAAAAAGCTCATAATATGGACGACTTGGATCATTCATCAACATCACATAATCGTTGATAATTTTATTATCTCCATATTTCTCCATAAAGGTCATAGGTGTATGGTTTTCAGTTGCTACAGGATTTCCTTTAGCATCTCTACGCACCCATGTAAATTCTTTTGGAGGGTTTCCATAGACTAAAGCTAAAATACGATATACCTCACCTAACATTTCAGTTTTCAAGCCATTAAGTTTGTTTAATGACTCACCTTTTTCTGATGCTTTACGCAACTGAATACCAAAATCTCTAAGCTTGTATTTCAAGATTTTATTCACATTACTAGTCTTAACACTTGTGTAAGTTTCAGGCATTGCTTCAATTGGGACAAGTCCATATTTATTGGCAGCATCAGCTACACCTGCAAAGGTACCACCATCATTAATAGGGCTCTTAAACAGCCATTGAACCATCTGATCATCAATAGCTTTATCACGAGTATCGATTACTCCTTGAAGGAATAAGTTTGATTTTTCCAGCTGATCCCAAAAGAATCCATAAACCTGAGAAAATTGAAATTCTCCCATGTCATATTTCTCAATTGCTTGAGAACGCATTACATTTAAACCAGTAAATAACCAACAACGCCCAGAGGATCGTTGATTTGTTATACCCTTAGATTTAACTTGAATAGCAAAATGTCCATCAACAGGAGTTGCTTCAGTACTACGCGCCAAGTTATCAATACTTGTAGCATTTAAAGCATTTCGCAAAGCTTTGTCGGTTGCATCATTTTTATAGGATTGCTCCATTTTTGTAAGCATATCAGGAGTAATGCCTCCTCCTTTTTTTTGTGCCTGTGAAGGCGATAACATAGCACTGAGCAGTACTACACTTAAAATAGTTTTCTTCATATCATTGAGTGTTTAGTCAGTTAAAACTACTAGCAAAATTAACAAATAATTAAGACACTCCTAAATTTTAACAGTGCTGAAAAAATTGAATCGATATGATATATAACATAAAAAAAGGGCAAATGATCATTTGCCCTTTTCTTAACCTATAATTATAATAGAATAAATCTATTTCACTTGTTGAAATGAATTTTCAATATATTCAAATTGTCCATTTCCAACAACTTCGAACTGAATTGTATAGAAGAGATTAGTACCATCATAACCTCCAAAATTAACTGTATATACAACTTCCATTCCCTCTGCTGGTTTAGCATCAGAATATAGAGCTGTTAAAGCTATTTTAAATGCTTCAGGAACTCTCTTAAATACAACATCTTTTATTTTAGCATCATCCATATCAGGATATCCTGCAGCATATTGTTCTCTAAATTTACTAAATCTAAAGTCCATGTTGTTTTGGAATCCAGATGCACCAAAGTAGTATTCATTATTACCATATTTGGTCATATATCCTTTACCTTCTTTTTTATCTGCATCTGTTAAGCCTAATTCTTTCTTATCTATATTTTCCCAAACCCAATCAACAATTGTTTGATAGAATTTAGAAACTTCTACATTACCTTTTTCTGCTGGTAAATTGATATTTCTACTAGGATTAAATTTCCATTCACCTTTTGAGTAAACAAACTGTTTTGATTCTTCAACAGAATAAGACACTGGTGCCCAACTATCACCTTCTTTATTATAAACATAATCAGAAGCTAAAAGCTTTTTATCAAATTTATAAAGAACGGTTAAAGTCTTGCCATCCTCATAAAATGGAACTTTTCTATCCAATAGTTTTGGAAGATATTCTTCAGGAGCATGATCTTTATCAAACTCTTTAATGCCCATTAAAGCATAATCATCTTGATTCAATCCAAGTGTTTTATCATTATGATACCAATCAGTGCCGCCTAATTTATAAACATGAGCTAAACGCTGTATACCATCATCAGCAGCTCGTGTTACCGCTCTTGTTGCAGCTTTTGTAGCTTCAGTAGAAACAAGCACATTGTCTATTTGAACAGTAGTTGTTGGTCCAACAGAACCATCAGTGCCATCACCCGTATATACAAAAGCAATAGAAACTTTCTTTCCTACATATCCTTTTAAATCATAAGTACCAGCTGGTTGGAAATTCGAGTATCCTTTCTCAGGTTCAGGGATAGTAAAAGATGAAGTAATCTCCACCCATTTAGCTTTTGTCACATCATCCTTAAAGTCATCTGAAACAAAAACAGTTAATACTTTTCCATTAAAGTTACCCACGTTTACGTCAAAAGAAAACTTAGCACCTTCTTTTACATTTATAGCAGGAGTAACTAAATAGTTTTGTTCTTTTGCACCCGATTTAAAAGCTGAATATTGCAGGTATTTATTATTGCTATATTCTTTTACTTGCCACTTTCTATCACCTACTGTGTTTTGTTCAAACCAAGTAACTTCCCCTTCCAATTCCTCAAAATCTTCTGAGAAGATAATTGGGTCTTTTCCAGCAGAGCCTGGTTCTGTTGTATTAAAATTGAAGTTTACTAGAACAACTGCATCTTTTGTAGCTTCAGGGAAAGCCTCTACCAAAATGTCATTAGCATAATTTTTAAGAGGTTTTTTAGGAGTAAAATACTCAATACCTGTATCTCCCCACACAGTCTCATAATTATTCAAAGTAACAGTATATTCTTCAGCATTAGATAAGCCTTCCAAGTATTCTGGAACTTTCTCTTCTATATTATAAGTAAGCATTAATTCTGTTGACTCATCTTTATAATCCCATTTTTTACTAATAAAAGCTGGGGCATATTCTTCAACAGTTATTATTTCATTAAATGCTTTTTTGGTAGTTAGAGCTGCTAATGCGTCAGCATTTACTTTGACTTCTTCACCTGTTTCTGCAGAAGCTGCATCATCTTTAGCTTTGGCTATCGCTTGATTGTCTTTGTTATCAGCAATAGCTTTATAATCATCTGCAGATAAAGTGTATGCTATCCCTACCTTGTCATACGGTTGAACTAAGTCGTCCAAACCATCAAAATGTTTGTCGTTATAATCACAGCCTACTAAAAGCAAAGCAGCTGCAAAAATGCCTAATATATTTTTTCTCATAATGATCTTGATTAGAAGTTTAACTTAAGTCTAACATTGTATGTACGACCGAAGCCATAGAATACTCCATAAGCTTGTTCCCATGTTCCTCCACCATCTGTAGCATCAGTAATATATTCTTGATTAAATATATTATTCACATTACCTGATATAATAGCTGCAACATTACCGATTTTGAAACGATAACTAGAGTTTAAGTCCCAGATACCAGCAGAAGGAATTCTCCATGGAGATTTAAATGAAGTTGTACTATTTGAAGTTATATCATTAGATTTTAAGTTCCAGTCTGCATAGTTTCTACCATAGAATAGATAATCTACACCTATTCTTAAAGCTTTTGAAGGTTTAAATGTAGCTCCTAAAGCTCCAGTTGTTTGAGCAGATCCGCCCACTTTAACATCTTTCAACTCAAGCTTACTCCACATATGATTTTCAGATCCAATACCATCAGCGATACCACCATTTAAGTCTTTAATAGGCTGACCTTGTGAATTATAGAAATATCCTTTAGGATCACTATTCCATCTCCAATTACCAATAGAGAACATACCTGTTATATCTAACCAATAAATAGGTTTTGCAGTAAAGTCTAGCTCAACACCTTGGTGACGAGCATTAACTCCAGACATATTGATAGATGCTCTATCAATTTCCACACGATCAGAGTTAGTTATAGAAAGAGAACGAGTCATTGTTTTATCTTTCCAATCCGTGTGATATAAGTTCACATTAGCTGCTAAAAAAGAAGAACGGAAACCATAACCCAACTCAAAAGAGAATACTTTTTCATTTAAAGCATCAGGGTTAGTAGCATTACTTGTAGTAGATTGTAAGAATGCACCACCTGAGAAATAAGGTGCACGGCTGATATATCCAATATTAGCAAATACATTGTGGTGTTCGTCAATATTATAATTCACACCCCCTTTAACAGTTCCTCCTAAATAGTTCTTAGTATCTGATTTTGCATGATCTTTATCATAATAGAATCGATCATATCTCCAATATCCTGTATTTGAAAGAGAGCCAGATACAAATGCACTTAATTTATCAGTATTATATTCTACTTGAGCAAAAACACCTTCTTGCATTACATGACCATCATAATCACGGTATATTACATCTCCTGGTTGAAGTTTTTTGAACTTAAATGTAGGATCGGTAGCTGCCGCATTTTCAATAGGCTTTACGTTTGCACGATTTTCATCTAAGAAATATTCTCCACCATACAAGTCGATTAATTCGTTTGTATGAACACCTTTATAATATCGGATATCTATACCACCATAGAAATCAAATTTTTCTTTGAACTTAGTTGTATAAGTTGATAATAGACCATACCAGTTGTGAGAGTTTTTAGACTTAGACATAGCCATATAAGATCCCTTTTCACTCGCTTTATTGTAATCATAAACCTGATCATAAGCAAAGGTACCATCATCATTACGGAAGTAGTTATTTAGTTCACCATTTGTAGTACCATACCATAAGTTACGATTACTTACACCGAACTCATCACTATTTCCATAACCTTGACCACTATATCCATATCCTCTACCTATAGAAGCATAAAGAGCAGTACTCAAGCTTGACTGACGATTTATTTCCCAAAAGT
>NZ_DYYK01000079.1:0-18567 GCF_020741705.1 Bacteroides coprosuis | reverse complement strand
AAAAGCTGTTGGAAGAACTCATCAAATTCTATGATACTCTCTAGAACAAGACTAAGTATCATTAGAACAATATAAGATCCATAGTGATTTATTGTTTTTTGCATTCTTACACTATCTTATCTTGTGTTCATATTTTAGATTAAATTTCAGTTCATCAGCAATTAAACTGATATTTAATACCATAATCTTCGAATCTATCAATTTTTAATACTTTTTCAAAAGGAATCGGCACAAATTAAACTTACAAAGTTTGTAATAGTTAACTCAATATGTATGAGTATTAATAAGCAATTTTATCAAAATTTATTTATCAACTAAAAGATACCCATTTTCAAGGGATAGCAATTTTTACCCTTTATAGTCTGGCTTTAATTCTTCAACACAGCAAACAATCATTATATTACACAATATATATACTTAGAAAACATCTATTCATTTAAATAGAAAAGCTATGAATAAAAAGTATCGTGTAATGTTATTATCTAGCACTGTGACCGCTATATTCCTTGCTTTCGTTTTTCATTTTTTCATATTAAAGCAATTTAGTTTGATTGAGTCCTTCTTGATCTGGTTTCCTTTTAGCATAGTGTTAGCCTTTATGAATCAATCCCACAGAGAAAATAAAAGACTGTGAACCATCTCTCAAACACTTATATCTCCTTCTAGCTCTTTCAGCTTAGAATCGATAGTGAGTGTCTCTATATTTCCCCATTTGTCGATAATATAAAAACCCTTATCGGGTGTCCACTCTACACAAAACAAATCGCTAATTTGTGAGTATCCTAGTTTGTCGAGCTCCTTATGCAACCATTGTTCTGTACGGTGTGCCTCCTTCAACGTATCCTTTAGCATCTTTCCATTATTCACTAATAGATAGGAGAATATCTCCTTCTGACTTTCAAAAACAGTGAGCTGACCATCGGCCTCAAAGCGAATATCATCTACATCGAGTAAAGAGTAAATATCTTTCTCTCTAAGACGGGCAATGAGCTGCTCCATGCTCAGATTGTTGCGTTCCATCACTTTCAAATCTAGCTTTCCATCTTTAATAATAAACTCCGATTTCCCTTGAAACAACTGACTGAAATAGGAATTACGTGACAACAGTCGCACGGTGATATTGATTACCGACCAGATAACCATGGCAAACAGCATATCCCAAACACTTAGATCGGGATCGTAAATAATGCCCCCTACTATAGCCCCTATTACAAAGGAATTAACAATATCAGTAGGTGTCATCTGTGCCATTTGCGACTTACCCGACATACGAAGAAAAAACAGTACACCTGCCATACCCACAAGCAGTTTTATGACCATCATTCCGTGCATTTCAAAATTCATATCGCCTATATATGTTTATTATTACTCAGTTCTTTCCTTTATTAACTCTCTAGACTAAAATATGTTTCATAATATATAAGAATAATAACCCTTTAAGAGATAGCAGAATAAGCTAAATTATCTCTATCTTAAGGCGAACTAAATCTATTGCGTTTGTAATATTCTTTTGAAAAATATAAACAAACAAAAGATCGGTCTTGTTATAAGAAAAGAAAGAAATAGAAATTATTTAAAATTACACCTATGATACATTCAACTAAAGTAATTGACAAGCGAAGTAATCTGGTATATGTAATCCCTACCAACAACGAGCTTAAGAATATTCCCAGCGATTGTGAAGACTTTGTAAAACGCTTTATAGAATCGGATAAGAAAGAAGACTTTATTAAAACAAGTCGCCAAACTATCTTCTTTGTTAAAGAACAAACCGATCTTGAAAAGATGCGTGTAGCAGGTTTCAACGTACGTAAACAACTTGATAAGAAAGAAGATACACTAACTGTAATTGGCCATAATGAAGCAACTTTGGCTTTGGCGGAAGGCTTAATGCTAGCCAATTATCAATTTCTTAAATACTTCAAAGACAAAGAAGAGAAAGCGTACAGTTTAAAAGAAATTTATATATGCGGCAATGTGTCCGAAGAAAGAATAAAACAGATCAGCAACACCATCAAAGCAGTATATTGGGCTAGAGATATGGTAAACGAACCCGTATGTTATCTTACTGCTGACCAGCTTTCAAAAGAAGTAGAGAAGCTTGGCAAGGAAGCTAAGTTTAGTGTAAAAGTACTTCACAAAGCTCAGATTGAAGAACTAGGAATGGGCGGATTACTTGCTGTAAATAGTGGTTCGGTACTACCTCCTACTTTTACAGTTATCGAATACAAGCCAGCCAACCCTATCAATAAAAAACCGATAGCACTAGTAGGTAAAGGTTTAGTATTTGACACGGGAGGTTTAAGTTTGAAACCTACACTAGGTTCGATGGACTCTATGAAGAGTGATATGGGTGGAGCAGCTTGCATGATAGGTGCTATCTATGGAGCAGCACTCAACCAACTCAATGTACATATCATGGGCTTCATTCCTGCAACTGACAACCGTCCAGGTGAAAATGCATATACTCCAGGAGACATCATTAAGATGTATGATGGCACTACTGTAGAAATATTGAATACCGATGCTGAAGGACGTATTATTCTTGCAGATGCTATCTCGTATGCCAACCAATATGAGCCAGAATTAATTATAGATGCAGCTACACTAACAGGTGCAGCGCTAATAGTGGCAGGAAACAAGGCTTCTTGTATTATGGGTAATGCAGAGCAACAAGTAATGGATAAGTTGATTGCATCGGGTGCATTAGTACATGAAAGACTAGTTCAACTTCCTTTCTGGGATGATTACAAAGATTTACTAAAATCGACTGTTGCTGATATGAAAAATGTGGGTGGTCGACTTGCTGGAACAATTACAGCAGGTAAGTTCCTCGAACATTTTGCAAAACATCCTTATGTCCATCTAGACATAGCAGGTCCTGCTTTCTACGAAGAACCTGTAGATTATAAGGGAATTGGTGGAACGGGTACAGGTATCCGCACCCTAGTAGATTTCTTCTCAAAATATGAAGATAAGATAGAAAGATAATTCTAAGAACTAAAAAAGGGAGTCTGTTGGACTCCCTTTTTTAGTATTATATTTCTCTATCACTCACAGCTAAGACTCTATGAATTTATAAAATTTTTATAAGCTGTATGAATAGCTACAAATGCTTCTTCAATAGGTTTACTATCTATGGTTGAAGGATCTTTACCCTCTTCTTGCAAAGCTACAATGATATCTTTTAAGGCACGTAAGCCCCTATGAATCTCAACATAAACCTTATCATATAATTGTTTTTTACCCGCTTTAGTCAAAGCTTCCTCACCAACGATACGATTAGCTGTGGAATTTTGAAGTAATACATTGAAAGCATCTATAGCACCCTTCAACTCACCTTCTTTATACACGTAATTAATTACTAAGTCGATTACCATCTTATAAGAAGACACATCTAGTGTTACGGCTTTATAAGCTGGAGACAAAGGAGAATCACTCATACTATCTGCACTCATATTTTGCAACCCTTGCAATAGGTTCCAAGTATCAATTCCTTGATTTTTATAATTTTGGATTTCAGTATTAAGTTCGTCCACTAAAGTTTTCCCTTTCTTAAAACCATCTTTTTTGTATTCAGATTGCACGATATACTTAGAAAGCTCAATAGCCTTTGCCGAATAGGCTTTCTGATTCGCATAATAAGTATCCATAGCACTCATAAGTTTGCTATAATCATCTTCAGTAAGTATTTTGGGTTTAGCTAAGGTATGGAAATCTGCCAATGTAGCTACTTCTGGCAGAACAGCTAATTTAGCTGGATCAACAACTTTCTTTTTCTCAACAAAGCTAACAAATTTATTTATTTGTCCTTTGTTTTGAAACTCCCACACTCTAGCCTCAATTAGATTATCAGAGATTTGGTCAAGATATTTGAAACTCTCAACGGCATCATTCACTTTTAAGTCCAACTCACTAGCGGCTTTTTTCTTTGCACCTCCACCGCAGCCTGCAATAAACATCATTGCAAAAACTGCTAATAAAACATTCCTCTTTTTCATAATGATAGTTAATTTAAGAGTATACTATTATTACAAATCTAGAGGCTTTTTTGTTTTGTAAACGCACTTATATTTAAGGTCTTAGCTATAAACTTAGCTCATTGTTTCTCTTACCAGTTCATCCATCTTTCGGATATCTTGGGCTACACTTTCATACTGATTCGCTGTACTCATCCGAGGTAAAGGTTGCACAGCCAACCACCTATTCGTATAGATAGAAGATGGTTCAAAAATATAATCTAAATACAAATCTCTATTTTTCAACAAGTACCACGACTGGCAACTATGTTTCTTATACTCCTCATCTACTACACCATAAGCTATCGTCATAGTCTTCGTAGAATCTATACGAATTAGTAATTGATCAGTTGATCCATCAAGTATTAAATCATAATTCATTGAATGGAGATGAAAATTTAAACGATCAGGCAGTCTATCATTCAATTCCGAAATTTGAAACGAATTTATTGTACTCTCTTTCATAAGATTTTGTATTACTCATCCTCTCATAATACAAGTAATACTCTAAATAGTTTAGCTACAGAACAATTATTTAAAAGATAGTGGCCCTACTCCCTTGTTTGTTCTATTCTATAAATTTGTAGAAATAAAAAAGGATGAGATAAATCCCATCCTTTTAATATATTAATCTGAATTAGTCTAATTAATATCTGTTACCACGACCACCGCCGTAACCACCACCTCTGTTGTTGTTGAAAGAACGAGCTGGTCTTTCTTCACGAGGTCTTGCTTCAGAAACAGCAATAGGTCTGCCGTCTACTTCTGCACCATTCAATTCATTGATAGCTTTTGTAGCGGCTTCATCATCTTCCATCTCTACAAAACCAAAACCTTTTGAACGGTTAGTAAACTTATCCTTAATTACTCTAGCTGAAGTAACTGCACCGTATGGTTCGAAAATTTCTGCTAAGCCTTCATCATTTACGTTGAAGCTTAGACTTCCAATAAAAATGTTCATTTTTTTGTAAAATAAAATTATTAATAAAAATCAGATGAGTAATATTAAACACAAAAGCACACTCTACTTAAATTTATTAATTTGAAGATAAGGATGGAAATGTTATATAACCCAAATGTATTTTGTAAAGGTAAGGAAAATTGCAGAGTATAACAGATTAAAAGACGAATTATTTTTTATTTTCTTTATATTTAATCTATTCTGCAATCTATCAGAGAAATATCAACCGATAATTTTGATATTTACAGCATTCATACCTCGAGGTCCTTGTTCTAGTTCAAAAGTAACTTTGTTGTTTTCTTTAATATCTTCAGGAGCGTTACTGATATGAAAGAAATAAGTATTTACACTTGCTTGATCCTTTATAAAACCAAAACCTTTGGCGTCATTAAAGAAATCTACTCTACCTGTTAGATCTTGATCTTCGTCTAGTTCTTCCTTCTTAGGTGTAGAGATTTCAATATCTTCTAGTTTTATTTCTTCTTTTACGCTTGGTTCTGGTGGAGTATCAGTAATTACCCCAAATTCATCAACATAGGCTATCATATCTTCGAAAGAGCTGGGTCCATTTTTCTTTCTTTCTTCACGTTTTAATTGCTTTTCTTTTCTCTTTTGCATTTTACTCTTTTCCACTTCTTTCTTTCTATAAGAATTTGATTTTGCCATTTTTCTTTCTTGTATAATTAATATTAATATATTGATGAATAATTTATTTGCAAGCTCTTAGTTCTTTACTATAGAGAGCTTGTTTTTTGTTAACTTTTCAATGTCTTTTAAGAAGATACGTTCAGAGGCAGCACAGAATGTTAAAGCTTTGCCTACATTTCCTGCCCTACCCGTACGACCAATACGGTGTACATAGGTTTCTGGAATATTAGGTAAATCGTAATTCACTACTAGCTCTAAGTTTTCTATATCGATACCTCTTGCTGCAATATCTGTAGCAACAAGCACTCTGGTTTTATGTGCTTTAAAATTTTCTAAAGCACGCTGACGAGCATTTTGAGACTTATTTCCATGAATAGGCTCACTCGTAATTCCAGCCTTTGTAATTGCTTTTACTATCTTATTAGCTCCGTGCTTTGTTCTTGAGAACACCAAAACAGATTTCATATCTCCTTCGTGTAGCAATTTAACTAATAAATCCTTCTTATCATTCTGTTCTACGAAATAAACTTCTTGCTCAATGGTATCCACCACTGATGATGCTGGAGTTACCTCTATTCTTATAGGGTTTTTCAATATTGAGCGTGATAAACTAGCTATGGAACGAGGCATGGTTGCTGAAAAGAACAACGTCTGTCTATTCTTGGGTAAGCGTGGTAATAAACGCTTGATATCATGAATAAAACCCATATCTAGCATACGGTCGGCCTCATCGAGTACAAAGTGTTGTACTTTATTAATTTTGATATGCCCTTGATGCATTAAGTCGAGCAATCTACCTGGTGTTGCCACCAAAATATCAACGCCAGCTTTTAATCGATTCACTTGACTACCTTGTTTTACTCCTCCAAAGATTACAGTGTACTGTAAATCGGTATAACGAGTATAATCTTTTAATGATTCCCCTATTTGAATTGCTAATTCTCGTGTAGGAGTCAGGATCAATGCTCTAATAGCTCTCTTAGCTATTTTTTCTTCACCCTCTTTTTGTAAAGAGTCTAAATGTAAATGCTGAATAATAGGAATAGAGAAAGCGGCAGTTTTACCAGTACCCGTCTGCGCTAAGCCTAAAATATCTTGATGATCAATTGCGGGTAATATTGCTTGTTCTTGTATGGGAGTTGGAGTAGAATACCCCTTTTCTGTTAGAGCTTGTAATATAGGCTCTATAATGTTTAATTCTTTAAATGTCATGCATTAATGTTAAGCCCCTACCTTTTATTTATATGTAGCAGCATTTTAAATGTATCTTTCAAACAAATAGTGGAGAGAAAGCCTTTTACTAAAAAATGAGGAGAACCAACACGAAATGTTTTCAACGGCACAAAGATAAGTAAATTTACTCAATATCAATTTATATCTACTCTAGTATATTATAGTAGCAATAAAATAAAGCTCTCTAGCAGTGATAGTTTAGGTATTCAGAACTAAATGATATCACTTAGTACAAGAGAATAAACACCTATTCACCTGGATTGATTCCACTTACTATAACATCTTGTACCCTATTGAAAATATCCTCAAAAGGCATACCTTTAATAGCGAAAGGCTCTTGGATAGTAAAAGTCAATTTATTACCTATGCCCAGTGGAAAGGCTCCCCAACGAGTCATCTTCCACGAATTATTAATAGTAATAGGTACAATATAAGCTGATGGGGCTTTGCGACAAAGTACTTTTATGCCACTTTCATTAAAAGTCTTGGGTTTACCTGTTTTACTACGCGTACCCTCAGGAAAGATTACAGCAGATCGATTATACTTCTCAATGTACTCTCCCAGTTTTCCTACTTCACGCAAGGATTGGCGAGGATCTTTTCTATTTATTAATACGGATCCTCCATTTCTTAAGTTGTAGGATATACTCGGGATTCCTTTGCCTAGTTCTATTTTACTAATAAATTTAATATGATATTTTCTCATATACCAATTAATAGCAGGTATATCATAAAAGCTCTGATGATTTGCTACTACAATTAAAGGTACTCCCTGTGGTAATTTATCAAGATTTTCAAATCTATACCGAGTTCCTAATACATAAGTATTGCTTACCAGAAAATAACACAGCCAATCAACACTTACTTTATGGGCTTGATAACCTCCTAAGGTATAGCTCAGCCACTGAATGACATGAAAGACAACCAGTGTAAGACCAAAAAAGAGGTAATACAAAACAGAAAGTGGATAGGCTAAAATTTTCTTCATAGGAACAAAATGTTAAAAATAAATCTTATAACAAACTGGTTGAGTAAATTGATTTAAAACAACCTCATATTAACTTTATATAAATAAGAATCCTTATATCCATTTATGAAAAGTGGGTAAAAATAAGAAAATACAATATTCAAGACAAATTTATTTTCAGATAGATAACAAATCCGATTATAATTCTTGTGTTTTTCTCTTGTCCAGTAAAAAAGGGTAAGTCTAATTTGACCTACCCTTATATAAGTATTTTGTTAGTTATGCTAAAATAACATTTAATATATTCTCTACCCCTCTTTACTAAAAGATGTAAGTGAAAGATATAGGGATATTCCGATTCTGACTATCGTCACCACTATTACTCTTCAAGAAACCCCAGTCGTACCCAGCAGATATTTGGAACTTCTTATTAATTTCTACACCTACCTTAGCTCCTATACCAAAATCAAATCGTTTATCTCCACTACCACTTTTGTATAGACTAGCAGAGTCTTTGGCTTCTTCGAGCGTTTTTCCTAGATCTGAATAGGAAGAAGTTTTGGCTTTCACATGCACTTTTCCAAATAACCCAAGACCTAGATAAGGCCCTGCAGATAAATTAATGGATACCTTTGGACTAACCTGTATTTTGTACATAGCATGAATAGGTACTTCAAAATAATAGTTATTCAGAGTGTATTTATCTGTTTCCAGAATCTCTTCTTCAAAATAATGCAAATACTGTGTTGATTTCCATCCTTTCATTGAAAAAAGAGCCGAAACATCTAAGTACCAATTATTAGAAATAAGTACATCCATTTTACCTCCCACATGGAAACCAGCCTTATAATCTGTTCCACTAGCGTGTATACTGCTCACATTAACTCCTCCCACCACACCATATCTTATAGGTTGATCAGCATAAATGCATGTTGGTAGAAGAAGAAACAAGCCTACTAACGATAATTTGATTAATGTTTTCATTCTATCAATATTTATAATATACTTCACCAAAAGTATAGTTTTTTTTCACTCCACTGCAGCAACCACTAGTAAAGTTTTCAAAAGCAACGGTTATCCTATAATTATTAGACATATAAGGTGCCGTTTCTTTTAGAGAACTCATATTCCTATTCCTAGTACTAGGACTGAGATAATCTGAAATATTAACTACCTGAATTTTATTCAAGTCAACAGAATTTAGCGACTCCAAATCTCTATCATTGGAGCATGATATCATTAAAAATATCACGGCAAGCATAAAAAACATTTTTTAAATTTCATAGCAAAATAATTTTAAATGATCGCAATCATTCCTTCGCCTTGAACATAAGAAGAAAAAAGACTATTTCTAATAAAAGGATATTCTGGAGTTAATTATTACCCTTTTGGGACATTCTTTTAACTAAACACACCTAACTCTCATACTAAATTACTATTAAACTAAATATTAAGAGGTGCATTCGGAATAATAACACGGTAAAAATAGCTGATATTCAATGTAAAACAGAATAAGTAAGTATATCTTGTAACCTTTAGTACATTCCATCGTCTTATAAATAAGAGGATATATAAAAAACGAGTATAAAAGTATTTAAGACCTCGTGCTTAAACTAAATTTTAAATTATGAAAAGAACTATTTTACTATGTGCAACTTTAGTACTAGCAGTGATTGCAACTTTTGCAGCAAATGGCAAAAAGGACTATATCGTTGGTAATTTTACAGGTATTCAACTAACAGGCTCTCCTACTATAATAGTAACCCAAGGGAAAACAACTAGTGTAAAAGCAGAAGGACCACAAGAACTTATTGATCTTTTAGAAATAAAAGTAGACGGTAAAGACTTAATTGTTAAACAAAAGAGTAAATCAAAAATAAGATTCTTTGGACGTAACAACATGGACAATAATTATGTCAAAGTATATGTAGAAGTACCTAGTCTTCAAACTCTAAACATAAGCGGCAGTGGGGATATCATAGTAAAAGAGGATATGAAGTGGGATTCTTCCACATCAATGTCTATTAGTGGCAGCGGGGATATAGAAGTAGCCCTAGTAAACACAGAAAGCCTCAACTTATATTTAAAAGGAAGTGGAGACATAGATATTAAAACAGCAAAAGTAAAATACCTAGATGCTACAGTTAGTGGTAGTGGGGATATAGAAGTTAGAAACACAGATGCCTCAACCGTTAAGGCTTATGTAAAAGGAAGTGGCGACATCGACTTTAAAGCAGGAAAAGCCAAACAAGCCGAATACAAAGTAAGCGGTAGTGGAGATATTCACGCTCACAATTTAAAGGTAGATCAAGTGAATGCAGAAGTTTCAGGCTCTGGAGATATTCGTTGCCAAGCCAAACAAAGTATTAGCGGCAAAGTTTCGGGTTCAGGAGATGTGAGTTATAGTGGAAAACCCAATCAAGTAAACGTAAGTAAGAAAGGTTTCCATGCAGTAAAATAATAGATACATTCTAAACTATAATAAAAAGACCTCTACTCATCACGAGCAGAGGTCTTTTTACTTTTAAAAACGATATGAATTTTTTTGTATGAAAAAGTACACAGACATTTTGATTATTAAATTTAAAAGGAACGAGGGACACTGTTGCAGCAGAGTCCCTCTTGTTTCCTAAATACTACTGAGCGGACTCAAGATTGCTCAGCAATGCACTACATTATTTTAATACATCAACGTGTAAAAAGAACTCACTCTTTTTGGAAATAGAATGTCTGTTTCTTAATATCGTTAATTATAACCATTCTAAACTAATCTTATAACAAGAATGAATCATGATTGGTTCACTCTTAATCTAATTTTATATCAAGCATCTCTATTTTTAGAAAAAATAATGACAAAGAAATAACCACGTTCATCAAATTCTTATTAAAGGGATATTTAGAATTTACCCAACCCGTATGACATATTGATTACAAAAAGAAAACAAAACTAGCAAAAATGCTTCTATACGATAATAAAAGCCTTTTCAGTGAACAAAATCAGCACTAATTATCTTATTATTTAATACATATTAATTATCTTTGATATATTTCAATAAAGCCTTAAAGTTATGAAAACTAGATATAAAATAGCTACATTATTTACCCTTTTTGGGGTACTGCTGATTACAGCATGTAGCTCTTCAGAAAATATAAATTCAGAAGCTCGAAAAAAGTACGTTGAGTCTTTTATTAATGCTCGTACAAGCGAAGGAGTCAATATTTTAGCCCATATTCCTGCTGAAGAGCTTGAAGCAAATCAGGCTATTTTCTTTATTCCAGAAAAGAGCGTAGATAGCACTCCGCATAGCTTCAGCTATGAAGACCCTATGACCGATGAATTAGTAAGACGTCATATAGCTTTAAATCCTACTAAAATAGTACCCTCTCACGGTGAAACCATAATTCTAAAAACACTTAGTGGCGAACTTGTAGCCTTATACCGAATTGAAGATGAAATATTTGCTAATGGTATCAAAGTGGTATTACAGCCGAATGACACCGAGTTTGGCTCATACATTTATGTCAGTCAAGAATTTGTTCCAAGTGAAAAGAGATATGAAGAGATCAGTAAAGGGATATGGTCATATGATCTAGCTGAGGAAGAAATTAACACACATTGGTATAAGAATAAAAAGGAAGTTACTGCTACTACTCAAGAAACTTTAGCAAAAATAGACCAAGAGTCCTTAGTGAGAAAAGAGAAGAACATCAATTTTGTGGAACTAGATTTCACTACCCGACAAATTTGCTATAAAGGAACAGATTCTCCTATAAGCAAAAGTTTCTTCTACATAAAGGATAACCGCGTTTACCGTATGGAAAAAGAAGGTACTCCCACTACCGATTTACTCGGAGTACTATCTGATGACGAGAAAAGCTTCCAGCTATATACACATCGTGTTTATAAAAAACAATGTGTACAATCTAGTAATATAACACCAGATAGATATATACCCAATACTGGAGAAGAGATAGGATTACTTAGCGAAAAAGAAATCATTCAAAACTCAAATAACACGCTCCACTCTCCATGTGTAAATTTAAATAATCTAGAGCTTATATACATTCAGTACACCAAGAAGTTTAACAAAATAGATAATTAAGGAAATATCTATTTAGCATAAATAAATAAATATTTTGAACCAACCATTACAGAGGCAAGTCTAGGCTTGCCTCTATTTATTTAGGTCGATTAAACAGATCAATACTCATTGCTCATCATTAGATAGCTTGACTTTACAGTACTTTATTAGACTAAAGATTATAGGATGATCAAAAAATCACTACATTTAGCCTCTACTAACTAATCAATCTTTCTTACTATGAAAAAGAATATACTAGCCACAGTCTTTGCTAGTTTACTGATCATGTGCGGCAATCCGATAAAGGCACAGTCTATCTCTCCTATTCAAGAATATACAGATCAAGATGTTGAACAGTTAACAGCCCTTGACACCATAACCGAAATAGCAGGATTAAAAAATGGAGAAGAGCTTATTTATGTGAAAAACAAACTAAAATCTGTGATGAGATTTAAAAATGGAGTACAAGTGGGGTCACAACTCGATTATTATGATAATGGGCAACTATTCTCTCATATTAGATACAATGGTGAAGGAGTAAAAGAAGGTCCTTTTACCCTATACCACAGCAATGGGAAAAGTTATTACACCTCATTTTATAAAGAGGGAGTAGAAAATGGCAAATACTATGAGTATAGTAAAAGTGGGGCATTATTAAAAAAAGGGGAATGTATTGATGGAGTAAAAACGGATATTCCTCTTACAGACTCAGACAAAAAAGAGTACACCTCAACGGATAAACAACATTTAGAAAAAGATGATTCTTTTCAGACCGCAGATTATAGAGATGGTGGAATCAATGGATTAATGAACTTTATAAAACGCAACATTAAATATCCCGTAAAGGAACAAAGATTAAAAAGAGAAGGAAAAGTTGTTATAGCTCTAAGAATCAATAAAAAAGGGGAAATGGATAATTTTTACATTCAAAAAAGTGAAAACAAAACTTTTGATGAAGAAGCTCTTCGTGTTGTCAAGTTAATACCCAATAATTGGTGTCCGGCAATGAAAGACAATAAGCCTGTAAACACTCTCTATTATCTCCCTATTAACTTTCGTTTAAGATGATAATTTCACTCCATGATATTATACGTGTACAAGCCTATCTAATTCTTTAGATGGGCTTTTTTTATAAGGGACAAGTGATGCTTTTGACTAGGTCATGAGATCATCATAACACCGACATGTCATCATCATGTCGGTGTCAAATAAAATCTATATCTTCTTTAAAAGGGAGTTCTCAGGTAGCTAAACAGGTATATAAACTCTTGTTTTAGAAGATTGAGTGCCCGTTTTTCATTTCTATATACTATCTAATTTATTCAACATCCAATAGGCATTATAAAGGGTTAAATGGGCTCTCCTATTTCTAGAGATTGCAAGACTCTAAAAACAAAAATCATCCTATCTAAAACTTTTTTAGATAGGATCTTTTTTTCCTTAAGCGTTTCTTTAATCTATCCCGCTGTGCTCTCTGCTTATTCCCATAAAAAAAGGAGCTTTAGAAAAATCTAAAGCTCCTTTACTGTGTCGGGGTACCAGGATTCGAACCTGGGACCCCCTGCTCCCAAAGCAGGTGCGCTAACCGGACTGCGCTACACCCCGTTTTGCTGTTGCTATCAGTAGTGTTTCTTTCTGAAAGCGATGCAAAGGTACAAAGTATTTTTATATCTACAAGTTTTATCAATAAAAAATATTTCTGTATCGCTCTCTAAAAAATAGAATATAAAAAAGGAGCTTTAGAAAAATCTAAAACTCCTTTTTGTCGGGGTACCAGGATTCGAACCTGGGACCCCCTGCTCCCAAAGCAGGTGCGCTAACCGGACTGCGCTACACCCCGTTTTTGCTATTGCTATCAGTAGTATTTCTTTCTGAAAGCGATGCAAAAGTACAAAGTATTTTTATATCTGCAAACGAATCTCTAAAAAAGATTTTATTTTCTACATTTTCAAGTAAAAGTCTTTTGTGAGTTGAATATACTCTTTGCTGTATTGATATCTAGCTAATTCAACTAAAAGCATATCTTCCAATAAGATAGATTCTACAAAACTAAAATCAAGAATAATTCTTTTGGCAGAAGCTCCTGGCTTGGTTTGAATATATAAAATCTTATTTAAAAATAAACCTCTATCTTTTGCTAGTCCACAAAACAAATCTTGTACCTCGATGGGGAGGATTACTGAAAACCGACCTACTGCCGACAAGCAACGAACTACCCCATCTAGTAAAGCATCAAAGCTGAGTGTTTGGGTATGTCGTGCGTTGGTACGCTGCTTATGTGGAGAAAGTAGCGAATCAACAAAATACGGAGGATTTGATACAATTAGATCATACTTTTCGTTGGGTTCATACAAATTGAAATCAGATTGTATTACTTCTATCCTATCCTTCCAAGGAGATCGCTCTATGTTTTCTTTTGCCTGTATAACAGCATCCTCATCTATCTCTAACGCTTTTATTTGAGCTGACACAGTTCTTTGAGCCAACATTAAAGCTATTAACCCAGTACCCGTACCCACATCTAAAATAAAATTAGCATTTGTCACAGGTGCACTTGCTCCTAGCAGCACACCATCTGTACCCACTTTCATAGCACATTTATCATGCCAAATGGTAAACTGTTTAAACTTAAAATAGGGATTCGCCATTTATATTGTTAAATTAGTATCTGTATGCAAAATTACTCACTTATATGAAAAAACCATATCACTTGACAAGTTTGGCACCTTATTTGCATATTATATATACCGCATCTTTTAATATTAATAAAGAATAGATTAACTTTGCAGGCGTTTTATGCCTGTCAACATGACATAATAACAGATTAATTAGCTAAGAATATGGATAATATATATTTGAAAGAGATGGAAGACGCTGGTAGCAACAACAATTTCTCTCTAATTGCAGACTTCGAAGGAAACGAAGAGCAAATGATGGATATTGAAATAGATCAAGAAATACCAGTTTTACCATTACGCAATATGGTACTGTTTCCTGGTGTATTTTTACCAGTAGCAGTAGGAAGAGCATCTTCTCTCAAACTTGTACGTGAGGCTGAACAACAACAAGGCTATATCGCTGTTGTTTGTCAGAAACAAGCACAAACTGATCATCCTAAGTTTGAGGACTTATACGAAATAGGATGTATTGCAAAAATTGTGCGTACACTAGAGATGCCCGATCAAACAGTAACTGTAATTCTTCAAGGTATTCGCAGAATGCACCTAGACAGCATTACAGAAGAAGTACCCTATCTTAAAGGTGGTGTTACTCTTCTACAAGAAACCTTGATGAGTAAAGATGATAAAGAAGATGAAGCATTAATAGAAAGCTGTAAAGATTTAACTATTCGTTTTATTAAAACAACGGATAATATGAATCCTGAATCGGCTTTTGCTATTAAGAACATCAACAATCATATGTTCTTAATCAACTTTATCTGCACAAATCTTCCATTCAAGATAGAGGAAAAGTTGGAACTTTTAAAAATAGATTCTTTAAAAGAAAGAGCAAACAAGCTACTTATTATTCTAAATAGAGAAGTACAATTAGCCGAAATTAAAGCGTCTATCCAACTTAGAACTCGTGAGGATATTGATCAGCAACAAAAAGAATATTTTTTGCAACAACAGATCAAGACGATTCAAAGTGAGTTAGGAAGTAACAACCAAGAACAAGAGATTGAAGAACTTCGCCAAAAAGGACAGGACATGAAATGGAGTGAAGCCGTTTTAGAAGTCTTCAATAAAGAAGTTGATAAACTAGAACGCACCAACTCACAATCACCTGATTATAGCATACAACTCAACTATATCCAAACCATGCTTAGCCTTCCTTGGGGTGTCTATACAAAAGACAACAACAACTTGGTAAGTGCAGAACGTGTACTAAACCGTGATCATTATGGCTTGGAAAAAGTAAAAGAACGTATCCTAGAACACTTAGCCGTGCTAAAACTGAAGAAGGATATGAAAGCTCCTATCATTTGTTTATACGGCCCTCCAGGGGTAGGTAAAACATCATTAGGACGCTCGGTTGCTGATGCTTTAAAAAGGAAATACATCCGTATGTCTTTGGGTGGTATCCACGATGAAGCCGAAATTAGAGGTCACCGTAGAACCTATATTGGTGCGATGCCAGGTAGAGTTATCAAAAATCTGATAAAAGCTGGTTCTTCCAACCCTGTATTTATATTAGATGAGATCGATAAATTGAGTTCATCTGCACAAGGAGATCCTGCATCTGCTCTTTTAGAAGTATTAGATCCAGAACAAAATACCAATTTCCACGATAACTACCTAGATATAGATTACGATTTGTCTAAGGTTATGTTTATTGCAACAGCTAATAATATTAATGCTATACCCGAACCACTACTAGACCGTATGGAACTTATAGAGGTAAGCGGATACATAACTGAAGAAAAAGTAGAGATAGCACGCCGTCACCTATTGCCTAAACAGATTGAAGCTAATGGTATGAGCAAAGACGATGTGAAAATGCCAAAACGTACTCTGGAAAAATTAGTAGAGGAATATACACGTGAAAGTGGTGTTCGTGGCTTAGAAAAAGAGATAGGAAAAATTCTACGTAAGATAGCTCGTAAGTTTGCTACCGATGGAGAGATTACTGCTATTGAAGTTAAGCCTACTGATTTAGAAGAATATCTAGGGGCTCCTTATTTCTCTCGTGACAAATACCAAGGCAACAAATATGCTGGGGTAGTAACGGGATTGGCATGGACTGCTGTAGGTGGTGAAATATTGTTTGTAGAAACGAGTTTGAGCCGTGGTAAAGGTGGAAAACTTACTTTGACTGGTAATTTAGGAGATGTTATGAAAGAGTCTGCTGTTCTGGCACTTGAGTACATCAAAGCACATACAAAAGAACTAAATCTAGACCAAAGAATTTTCGACAATTGGAACATTCACATCCACGTTCCCGAAGGAGCTATTCCAAAAGATGGTCCGTCGGCAGGTGTAACTATGGCTACTTCATTAGCTTCTGCTCTCACTCAACGTAAAGTAAAAGCCAACTTGGCTATGACAGGAGAAATAACACTTCGTGGAAGAGTATTGCCTGTAGGTGGTATCAAAGAAAAAATTCTTGCAGCAAAACGTGCAGGTATTAAAGAGATCATCTTAAGTGAAGATAATAAGAAGAACATCGACGAGATTCAAGAAATCTATCTAAAAGGACTTAGCTTCCATTATGTAAAAGAAATTAAGGAAGTTCTTGCTCTTGCTCTTACAGATGAGTTGGTAGAAAAACCAATTGAATTTACGTTTGATGAAGACGACAACAAAAATGCAAATAGCTAAATACAACGCATGAAATTTGACTTACAATATACAGACCCCAAAACAAATGCACGTGCAGGGCTAATAACAACTGCACACGGACAAATACAAACTCCTATATTTATGCCAGTAGGCACAATAGGAAGTGTCAAAGGGGTCCAAGTATCCCACTTAAAAGAGGATATCAAAGCACAAATTATTCTAGGAAATACATATCACCTCTATCTCCGTCCGGGGTTAGAGGTGCTAGAACGTGCTGGAGGCTTACATAAATTCAATAGTTTTGACCGCCCTATGCTTACTGATAGTGGTGGTTTTCAAGTTTTCTCTCTTTCGGGAATAAGAAAGATTACAGAAGAAGGAGTAGAATTCCGTTCACATATTGATGGAAGTAAGCACTTTTTCTCTCCAGAGCGTGTTATGGATATAGAACGCACTATTGGTGCAGATATCATGATGGCTTTTGATGAATGTCCTCCAGGAACAGCAACATACGAATATGCAAAAAACTCTATGGGGCTTACTCATCGTTGGCTAGACAGATGCATCAAACGTTTCAATGAGACCGAAGACAAATACGGATACGAACAAACCCTCTTCCCTATTGTACAAGGTTGTGTTTACCCTGATTTAAGAAAACAATCTGCCGAGTTTATCGCTTCCAAAGAAGCAGATGGTAATGCTATTGGCGGTTTGGCTGTGGGTGAACCTGTAGAGAAAATGTACGAGATGATAGAATTGGTAAATGAAATACTACCAAAGGCCAAACCTCGTTATCTAATGGGGGTGGGTACACCAATGAATATTCTCGAAGGAATTGAAAGAGGTGTAGATATGTTTGACTGTGTTATGCCAACTCGTAACGGTCGTAATGGCATGCTCTTTACGAAAGACGGTATAATCAATATGAAGAACAAAAAGTGGGAATTTGATTTTTCTCCTATCGAAGCAAATGGTGCTTCTTTTGTTGACACTTTATATACAAAAGCTTACCTTCGTCACTTATTCCATGCAAAAGAATTACTAGCAATGGAAATTGCCTCTATTCACAACCTAGCTTTCTATCTATGGCTAGTGGGAGAAGCGCGTAAACATATCATCGCAGGCGATTTTTCTACATGGAAACCAATGATGGTTAAAAGACTTTCTACAAGATTATAAGAGTAAAGACAAGTATGAAAAAATTACTAACACGCATCGATAGGTATATCATCAAGAAATTCTTAGGGACATATATTTTTGCTATTACCTTAGTTATTTCTATTGCAGTGGTATTCGACTTTACTGAAAGAATGGACCGTTTCATGAACAATAATGCACCATGGGACGCTATCATCTTCGATTATTACTTTAATTT
>NZ_DYYK01000078.1:0-9910 GCF_020741705.1 Bacteroides coprosuis | reverse complement strand
AGTTGTATACGTTAATTGACTATCAGATTGCTTTTAATTATTTTAATGATTTGACGTATAATGCGGCAAATCAACTGCGTGAGGAAATGGAGAATGAATAATAAGCAAAAAAGCAAGCTTTTTTATTTTTTACATTTCGTTTCGAACATCAGTTCTAAAGGGGACGATAAAAATGCTAATAGATTTGGCTCGACAAGTACTTGAAGAGAAGTATCCACAATATGAATGGTACGCATTAAGTGGCTATTCAGATAAAAGAAATGAATCGGTTATTTTTATTACACTTAATAAAAGAGCCAGTATTGCAAGAGCTTATTTTAGTGAACAATACATGAACGTTACGGTTGAAAAATATGATTTAACTGAAAAAACAAATGAAAAGATTAGGATAGTCGAATGAAATTTATAGATATGTTTGCAGGAATTGGTGGCTTTAGATCTGGATTAGAGAAAGCAGGTCATGAGTGCGTAGGATATATTGAATGGGATAAGTACGCACGCAAGAGCTATCAAGCTATATATAACACAGAAGGAGAATTTACAGCAAATGACATACGAGAAGTTAAAGGAATCGAATTACCAGATGTCGATCTTTGGACTTTCGGATCACCCTGTCAAGACATCAGTATTGCCGGAAAACAAAAAGGCATTGTTAAAGGCGGAAGAAGCTCCATGTTCTTTGAGGTTATCAGATGCCTTAAAGAAAGAATTAGGGGGGGAGAAGACGTTACCTACCATACTTATCATGGAGAATGTTAAAGCTCTCTTATCCAGCAATGGGGGATGGGATTTTGCAAGGGTCATCATTGAAATGGACAAAGTCGGGTACGATGTTGAATGGACAGTTCTCAATTCTGCCGATGTCGTGCCTCAAAACCGAGAAAGAGTCTATATTATCGGACATCTTAGAGGAACAAGTACCAGACAAGTATTTCCTATCCAACGACAAGGTACGGATTTTGCTAGACCAAACCCAAAAATTGGAGTAGTTGGAAATACTTCGTCAACTGACTATAAGAGCCAAAATGTTATTAGCTCGAATGGAATTAGCCCTACTTTAACTGCTACTGACTATAAACATCCAAAACAAGTAGCTGTTAGACAGGTCGGAAATATAGTTAAGCAAAAAGGCTTTAGCAATCCACAAAGAGGAAGAATATATAGTGCTAATGGATTATCGCCAACACTTAATACGGCACAAGGTGGGGGATTAGAACCTAAAGTTTTAATTGAAAGACCACAAAGAGCTAGTCAGACAAAAGTACTGCTGGGAAAATACAAGCGAAACGAGTACGGCAAAGCAATTAGAAAAGCTTATGAGTCTGGCAAAATAAAAGTTCGCAGAAAAGACTTAAAAAAGTTTAGTCTTAAAAAATCAAATGTAAGCAATACTCTTACTACTGTTCAGAAGGATAATTTAATTGGAATGGTTAAAACCGACAAGATTGAAATCGACAGTCGAAGATTTAAAGAAAATGGCAAGCCGACATTCACAGCCAACGTGGTCGACCGTAATGGCGTAATGCTAAAAAATGGTGATGTCGTAGCTATTAGAAAGCTAACACCTAGGGAATGTTGGCGACTTCAAGGCTTTAGCGATGAGCAATTTGAAAAAGCAAAGAAAGCCGGAATAAGTGATACACAATTGTATAAGCAAGCTGGGAATGCTGTAACTGTTGACGTAATTGAGCAGATAGGAAAGAGACTGGTATTAGAAGATGACAAAGCTAAAAGATCATCCAATTTCGGAATTAACAATAAAAATTGAACATAAGTATGGATCAGTGCTGAAATGCCCAGACAATGATCCGATGTTAATCCGGCTACATAAACTCACAGATAAAACTTTAAATGTATCGAACAAAAACAATGGACTAAAAAATAAAGCTCGTCGTACAGAGCGGCTAATAAAAAAGAAAGCCCATGATTTAGCACTACAAGGATATACTGATGTAGAAATCGAAAGAGAACTATCCGTTAAAAGATCAACTGTTAGGAATTGGTTGAGAAATCTTAAAGAAAGACCAGCTAAATTTACAAGAATTGTAGTAGCAAAAAGTACTGGAAATAGAATTTATTTTTCTACGTCAAAAGGCGTGCAAGAATGGTGTGGTCAACTTGGATATGAGTTTTCAGCAGTAAATCGAGGAAAAGACGATTCTTTTGAAATACAAAAAAATGAAATTCATTGGGCTGAACTTCCTATTGGGGCTGTTTATCAAAATCCACGGCAGCATGATGAGTTCTATATTAAAGAAAACAATGCAAGTTATGCTCAAGGAGAACAATATTATTTTTAAGTGAGGTATATAGATGGATTCAAAAACAAATGATGTAAAAGAATTTTTTGATGAAGCTGTTAAGATTAAAGAACAAAGAGGTAAAAATTATGATAATGGTGGTAAATCTGCATTTGAGCGATCAATGGATATGTTTGATGAAAAAAATGCAGTAGTAGTATCAATTTGGCCTGTTATTCAAAAAGCATCAAGATTAGTTTCTTTGGCAAAAGAAGTTCAAGAAATTCAAAATGGCAATTCTACATTAAGCCTATCAGATGCAATAAAATCAATGGACGATACAAGCAAAGATCTTGTCAACTATACTGCTATGCAATGGGTAAGAAACGTAAAACCTTATCTTAAAAAGGGAGAGCAAAAATAAGTGGCTTGAATGCGTCGCAAACCACTGTATCTTTTGTTATTCCGGGACAGCCGGTAGGGCAAGGTAGACCGAGATTTACCACTAGAGGACGTTATCCTCATGCTGTTGATCCACCAAAATCGCGGCAATATAAAAATCTGGTGAAAAAACTTGCGTATGATGCTTATCAGGGAGACCCATTGGATGGGCCTATAAGGATTAAATTGATGCATTATTTTGAAATTCCCAAAAGTTATTCCAAGAAAAGAAAAAAGGCTTGTTTAGAAGGTACAGAAAGACCAACTAAGAAGCCAGATATCGATAATGTTTATAAAGGAATTGCTGATGCGATGAGTGGAATAATTTATCAGGACGATAAGCAGATAGTAGAAGATATGCAGGAGCAATGGTATAGTCTAACGCCTTGCGTTAAAGTTGAGGTAATACAAATATAATTGAAAGAGTTCTATTCATTTTATTGAATAAAACTCTTTTTTTGTAAAATTCGCTTGTGACCATTTTAAAAACTGCATATCATAGAATATGTCCTATACAAAGAAGAAATTTAATACATTCCACATATTTTGTAGCCACCTTTTTATTATTTTTGCATAAGGAAAAAGCTAAAAGTAAAGGTCCGATTCCTTTAGTGGCTATTGCCAGTTACTGGCAAATTTTCTCGAAGTTTTTTGATCTGCTTTAGTACCGACGCACTAAGGCTTTGGAGATAATCAAATGTATATTTAAAAAGTGTAAGTAAATCCGTTTTATTTTTATTGAAAAAGTATCAGTGCATTTGATTGTCTTGGCGCAATTAGATTTTTGATTTTAACCAATATATAGTTCGCAAATCTAATTGCTAAGTGAATAAGGGATAGCAAAAAATCATATTGAATTATTATTTCGGTCAGAATATTTTTACATCCGTTATCCTGGTGGTTCGACTCCACATTCACTTATTAGGGTATAACTACAACCCTGACACTGGTTTACTAATCTTAATTGTAGACATAATAGGTTAATTAATTGAAGATGACGGTGTAATGCACATCATTCCGTCAATAACGCAGAGAAAGCAAAACCTCCAATTAATTGTGAAAGCGATGCTTAAGGAAAGCAGCTTTCCTGTTTGGGCAAAGTGGTCCAGTAGCAACGACAGCGGACTGTAAATCCGCCACCGAAAGGTTTCGTAGGTGCGAGTCCTACCTTTGCCATGAGTAGTCGATATTTGAGAGTTTAACGACTAATATAAACAAATAAACAATTATGTGCGGTAATGGTAAATCGTACATAAATACCAAGTTAGTCACGAGGAAATCGTGCACAGTGGCAACTTAGCTCAGTTGGTAGAGCGCTAGAGTGAAGTTCTAGGCCGTCAGTGGTTCAATTCCATTAGTTGCCATTTATATTAATGGGCTATTGCTTACGATAAAAGATCGATCCGCTAGTAGCGCTTAAATAGTGGACCCCCAATAAGAGCAGCACTTTTACAAGTTAGTGACGGATCATTACACAGCCATGGAGTGCAAATGGCGAGGATAAACTTGTGGTGCGTATGTTGGCACTCACGAAAATATAGTGAGGCAAGGTTCGACTCCTTGATACGCAATTTGTGTGAAGCTGGTGCATAAGGGACTGAAAATCCTTCCAGCAATACTTCTTGTAAAAACCTAGTGAACGTATTTGAGGGATACCGCAAATATTTTCTAGTCCAAAGCGTAGTTGTTAGAGGGCATTGTGAAAGAAAGCAATCTAGGTTAGAAGCAAGGGGCAACACACAGGAAACTAAAAACAAATACCGTGTGGCAATCGAATAAATTCCGAACCTGCGTTGAATGATAGCAGGTGTAGGGACTCTAGTTAATATTGACTTTCTCTTAGTTAATAGAACCAAAAGAGTGTTAGAGAATAAGATTGTAGCACCTTGACGCTGGGATAAAAACCAGCTATAAGCACACGAGTATTGTACAAGTAGCTCAAATGGTGCAATTTAATTATTACAAAATACAGAAAATCGTATTTCGAGTGAAAGTTGAGTGGGATTGGTCCACGTCCTAGCTTATAAAACGTATATCAGCTTACAGGCCGCTCCTGTAAGTACGAGATATATTGCTAGTAGTTTTAATATAGTCCTTGTGAAAGTTGCCTAGGTCCTAATAAGACCCACACATTTTTAGAGAATGACGAAATGGTCGTAATAGTTTTTATATATCAATTTGCTGTTTTTGCCCGAAGATTTGCTAATACCAAGAGTACTCATAAATATTAACACTATAACTATTCTAGTTCGATTCTAGCATTTTCTATACGTAGTGCCGTGACCCATTATTTTTCAATTTAAGTATCAGAGCTGCTTAAATTGACTATCTATTTTCAGACTGCTTTTTTTATAGATAGAATGGTAGCCTACGGTAGATATTTAGTTCAAGTAGAATACCGCCATACATTCACCGGAGATATAGGTGCAATTCCTATGATATCTATATAGCCTAAACTAAAAGGCTGTAACCTTACAATTCAAATTCAATCATTACTAGTCTTGCGTCCAGATTTCCTTTCTTCTGGTCGCTTTTCTTTTATGGAGGAAAGAACATTTGTTTAATTTCTTTAATAATTTAATTTTTAACATGACGCATACCTTGTTACCATGTACTTTATTTATCGCTAATTTTTTAGCACTTATTATAGTGGTATATTTCGCAATTTGGGGTGTTGGGTTTGTGCTTGGCGGTTTAGCTGCCCTTATTAAATACTTTACACATAAGAATTAGAGGTGACAGAAATTGAGGAGACAAACCCGTGCTTATATCGAATCTCTACTCGAAGACTACATGAAATATAACAAATATAAGGCTCAAAGAGAGTTTGAGCTTCGTCACCCTTTTATTCCAGTAGATGAAAATGTGGGTGGCGGTAAAGCTCAGTATAAGCCAAATGATAGTGTTGACCGTATGTTAATTACACTGGATGAAGATATTAGATTAAACAATCTTCGACGTGAACACTTTACTATTAAAGCATGCTATGAAGAAGCACCAGAATACGTACAACAGATAGTAAACGAACTGTATTTTAAAGCTCCAAGAAACAGAAAGTATTTAAACATTGCTGATCTAGTGATTGCACATGTCATCCCTGTTAGCAAAACAAAGGCTTATGATGCTTTCAATGACTTTTTAGAAGATATAGCAAAGGAATTAAATTTGCATTACTAAAATGACTAATAAAGATAAAAGTATAGAAAAAATAAGAGCATTAATTGGAACTAAGCAAATTTATCGCATTCATTTTACTTATGGCAATGAAATGCGATTTATTTGTGTTGTAGCCGACAGAAGCGAATTATCCAGCTCTGAAAATCTAATGGCTTTCAATAAGATTGAGTCTTATGTGGGAAAACATATTTATATCACTGTATCTGAACGGGGCAGCACCTATCCGTCCGAAGATTATGTAGATTTTGAGTGGCAAGATGATTTTCAAGAACCTGACGATTCAGTGAAGGATTATCGATTAAGATTTGTGAAAATCCCTATAAAAAACATTGAATTCATAGAAGAACAAGCAAGATGGGAGTAATAGCCGATGGAAAATCAAGTAGTACATACATTATCAGATTTATTAGAGGGTAATAAGAAAATATATCAAGTTAACTGTCTTGTTACTGACAAGTTGAGATCAATTCACATCATTGATGAACCAAATAAACTTGATATAAAGTTAACAAAATCTGGTTTTATAGACTTAAATAAATTAAATATTGAGATTGACTTGCTGCAAGGTGAGAGAATTCGCTCTCGTTATAAATGGTTTGATGATTTTGAAGATTCAAAAATTCGGAGTGCTAGCAGTTACCAAGTTACTCAGTTTAAGATACGTGTTTGTGATATAAAAAATGTTTCTGAAATAAGAGGATAAACTACAAAATGACGAATAACGAAATGAGTACAGAAGAAGCAAGTGCACGTTTAGCTAATATGCTAAATGGAAGAAAAGTCTATAACGTTAGATACATCAGATCGGATAGATCTACTCATACTTATGTAGTGTGCAAACCAGAAGACATGAAAAAAGCTTTACGATCAGAAAAAGGATTTGTATTTTTCGATAAAGTGATGAGTTATGCCAAACGGATAGAGTATGCAACAGTATGCTGGGGTAGTGGACTTGTAATGCCAAAAGATGGCGGAAGAAATTATTGTCTAGTTGATTTCAGCATACCAGTAAACAAAATTGAAGAAGTAGATGAAGTAAAGCTCTAATAAGAGGAAAGGGATAAAATGAAAAGAAAACTAATTGGATTATTGGGAGTTGCATTAAGTTGTTTAGCATTAACAACGGGATGTTCCTCATCAAACAGCGATAGTAAAGCTGCAAGCGATCCTCATTCTAGCGCAATGGTAGAAAATAAAGAATATAAGCTGGCCTATTTTGAAGCTAAGGCTAATAGTGATATTGAACATCAATATTATTCTTTGGGGTTCTATAAGTCGGGAGTACTGGTAAAGACAGATTTGAGAAACGGTTCTGATAATTACCAAGAAATTATAGTTCCTGATCTTGAGACACCCTATGTTAAGTTTAAAGATGATACTTATTATATTTATCGTGCGCCATATACTATGTATAACCAGCCTGTGATTAAAGGAAAGGTAACGAAGAAAGAATAATGAAGCGTATAGCAAGAATAGTCACTATTTTAGGACTAGCAACTATTTCTTTGGGCACAACTGGTAATAACGTTTATGCTATAAGTCATTCATCTGCTCATCCATCATCGCATCCCTCTGCACACCCTAGTTCACATCCAGTAAGCCATCCAACAACGGCTAGACCTACATCTCGTCCAGCAACTACACCACATACTTCGGCCATGCCACATTCTAGTAATGTTCACGGTCCAAGTTCTACCATGCATAGTAATAGCATAACCAGAACAAATACTAGTACAGGAAATACAAGTAGCAAGACATCAAATACGGGTGCTGCTAAAACAGTATCTCCGACTACAAAAGCTATAAATCGTTTACCACAAACGCCTAAAGTATCTAAAAGTATTGAACGTGCAAAAACGACCACCACATATCATTCTTTAAGCAGTAATTCCTATAGATCAGATTACTTATATTGGCATGGATATTGTGATGCTTATTATAGACGACCAATGTTTAGCTACTATTATCCGTGGATGCCTTGGTGGTTCTGGAATTCACACAATCATGAGTCTACTAAGGTAAAACAAGAAGCTCAAAAGAAAAACATGCGATGGATTAAAGTTGACGATAAGGTAATTGCTGTTCCTAAAAAGATATACGCCAAGATTAAAGTAGGGGATACAGTCGAGCTCACTGATAACACGCATATTAATATTAACGGTCACACTTATAGTAGGTAGAGAGCGAAGATAATGAAGGAAAATAGGGAGGAACAAAAATTTATCTATGGCAAAAACACTCATCCTTATTATTTTTTATTTTTGCATCGGTATAGCAATAGGACTACTGATTGCAAAGCTTAAAGCGCTTAAGAAAAAAGATGTTGAATTAGAATTACAAGAGAAAATTGATACACTAAAAATTGAAAAAGAAGAAATCACTTTAGAAAACGAAAAATTAAAAAATTTTCTTGAAGAAAAACAAAACGAAATAACACAGAATTCGGTTCAAAACAAATTCGATGAGTTCTGTTCCAGATACAAATCAGAGGCTATCGCAAAGATTAAGTTAAAAAATAAAAAGTTAGTCCTTACAGGATTTATTAATGAAGCTCAACTAGAACAATCGCTAGCATTAAATGTCAAATATGTATCTTTTGATAGAATACAGAGTAAAATACCATACAGTATTTCTAAAGTTTTCTTTGGAACTTCATATATTAATGAATTAAGCGATAAATATTATTGGAGCGATGGATGGATAAAGCCAAAAGATTATGCGATAGATTGGAAAATATCTAGAATGTATATAAAATTATCAGATCTTGAAGACATAGAAATTGAAAGTGACTAATAAAAAGTTAGTGCTGAGAGGAGCATTCTAAGCTCTTTAAAAAGTATTTAAACCGTTAATTAATCGAAATAGAAACATTAGATTTTAAGTAATCATACATTGATTAGAGATAGATAGTATAATAACTTTAAGATCAACTTTGATGGCCGTAGGAGTAGGTATCAAAGTAAGCTCTCTGATTACAGGAGGGCTTTTTTTGTAGGGAGGGATGGATAAAGTGACAAAAAGAATAAAACCTAAATGGCAGCTTGAAAAAGAACAAAGTAAAAAAAGTAAAAGAGGTACTTTTGATTCTCTAAACGATTTTGCAAATTCTCTCCAGGATGCTTTTAAAAATATGAGTAAAGCATTTCATTGGGGATATAATAAAAAGAAAAGCAAAGATACTGTTGGACTATTAACTTCTAACACAACCACTCTATTTGAGGATAGGAACGATGAAATTAGAAAGAAAGCCGATCAGTTATCGAAAAGACTAGATGAGTTAGAAAGAAAAATAAAAGAGCTCTAGTAAACTAGCGCTCTGACATAATTATTTAATTAGTGGAAATTCGATTTTTAACTGGGCTCCGCAAACCCGCTATAAGTTCCAGTTTTTTGGCTGGGTACTGTAAACCCGCTATAAATTCCAGCTTTTTTGACTAGGTGCTGTAAACCTGCTATCTTTTCCATATCTAAAGTATAATATCTAATGTAAAAATACGAGCTAAAGAAAAGCAATCGTTTTTTAATGTTCTTAAAAATATTCGTATTCTAAACCCGTCGATTTTAACCGGTTTAAATTTTGTAGGAGTTATATTTAACTCGATTGTGACCATTATTAATCATCCCTATAATGAAACTAAGATAGCTTTATAGGGAGTATAAAATGCGGTTGAAAAGCTAATCGGCCGTTTTTGCGACCGTTTCTAGTTAGAATAAAAAATAAACGTCCTAGCTCTTACAAACTGGGGCGTTGCTTATTAAATAGAAAAGAGAAAATTAAATGTGACTGCAAAAGAATTTGAGAAAGGAATAAAGAGAGGCCTAAATAAGTTGAGTGAACAAGATATTAAACAAATAAGGGATGAGTTTAATTCTGAGCCAGATTATCCTATTCCTAGTCAAAACCCCAAAAAATAATCGTCTCAAAAATGATAGGGGGGGTATATTTTTCATTTGAAAACTCGAAATTTTTGAGACTTCAAAAATGATAGGGGGGGTATATTTTTCATTTCAAAATTCGTTTTTTTGAGAAAGGAATTAGAATGCTTAAATTC
>NZ_DYYK01000077.1:0-3473 GCF_020741705.1 Bacteroides coprosuis | reverse complement strand
TTATTGCTTATTTCTTTCTAGTGTCTAGTTACTTTTACTAGCTTAGTTTAAGCATAACACTCTGTAAGTTTTTTGAGTTTCCTAGATGAACGTTCGAAATTACAAATAATATTGAACAAAATCATTTTTATAATGATTTTGTAAACATTATTTATATCTATTTGAAATAGTTAGCTATTCTGGGCTACCTTTATTGAGAAAAGTAAAAAGAGATAAAAAAAGCTCACAATATAGTGAGCTTTTCAAATATTTTTAGGGAGAGGTTACTCTTCTTCTTCTCCAAATGTATCTCTATAGTCTTTCACTGAGCGACGAATGACATCGTATGCAGTTTCTACATCATAGACATCTGTAACAATACATCTTGGTTTACTATCGCCTGGAAGATCTTTATAAGTAGTAAAATAGTGTTTCAAGCGATTAACTACAGTCTCTGGAACATCAGCCATCGAGCGATAGTGTCCATAGATTGCATCGTCTTCAAGTACGGCAATGAGTTTATCATCAGCTTTATTATGGTCAAGTAAACGGAACCCACCGATAGGGCGTGCACGTACTATAATATCACCATGGGTAATGTCTTTTTCAGTTAGTACGCAAATATCTACAGGGTCGCCGTCTCCTTCAATATCTGTACGTCCTAATGCTTGATTAGTTAATTCTGCTACCTTTTTCCAGCTATAAGTTTGAGGAATAAATCCATATAGAGCAGGAATGATGTTGGAGTATTTTTGAGGTCTATCAATCTTTAGATATCCTGTTTCTTTATCTACCTCGTATTTTACTGTGTCTGTTGGCACAATCTCTATAAAAGAGTTCACAACGTGAGGAAAATTCTCTCCTATTCTAATTCCGTGCCAAGGATGTGCCTTATATTTTCTCATTCTAGTATTTTTATTCTAGTTTATAATTTATTTACAAATATAGGGAACTTTCATTAAACCACTTTGCTTTTATACGAAAAATACTAAGAAGTAGCCCGATTGAGTGAGATAATAGGGAGTATCTTATGTTTTTATAAATAAAGGTGTGTTTTTTCTGCTGTATCTGTAGTTGCTATTTGTTTCTATACTGAGAAAGAGTGGTAATATGGGTATGCTTCATGATAGTTTAATGATCAATTGACCATATCTCATATCGTATTTTGGTATATCTATATTTATTTAAGCTTGATGATTTTCTTTATCTTTGTGTTAATTATGATTCAAGATGATGTTTTTAAAACCATAGCTCAGTCTTCAGAGGGTGCATATAGTGAAAAGCGAAGTAAATTCATCAGCTTTGCTATGCCTGTTGAGTCAGAAGAGGAGGCTAAGGAGTATTTAGAAGAAATAAGGAAGAAATATTATGATGCTCGTCACGTCTGTTGGGCTTATCTAATAGGAAGTGATGAGATAAAATATCGTGCTAACGATGATGGTGAACCTTCTGGCACAGCAGGTCGTCCCATCTTAGGTCAAATACGTTCATTTGAATTGACGAATGTATTTATTGCTGTTGTACGATATTTTGGTGGAATCAAATTGGGTACGGGTGGATTGGTTGTGGCTTATAAAGCAGCAGCTGCAGATGCTTTAGATCATGCAGAAATCATAGAGAAGACCATAGACGAAGAGGTTACTTTCGATTTTGAATATCCCTTTATGAATGATGTGATGCGTATCATAAAAGATATAGAACCCCAAATAGTAGATCAGACATTTGAGATGGCTTGCAATATGCGTTTGCGAATTAGACGCTCAAAGATGGAAGAGTTGAGGGATCGATTAAGTAAAGTGCAAACGGTAGTGTTTGCAGATGAAGCTGCAGAAACTAAAAAAGAAGAAAATTAAGAACTAAATATGGCATTTAAAGCGAATAAATCAGAGTGGAGTGAATTGTATGTTTTCCTGAGACTGCTTACAGATGGCAAACTCTACTTAGGAAATCACAGAGGAGAGAAGAGTGAACGCTCTTTCTGGCCTATAAGTGTGATAGAACGTGAGGAACACGATGGTCCACGGAGGTATTATATAGAAGAAGATAAGGTTCGTGTTGAAGGGAAGGAAGATTATATTAAACTGCATCGTGTAGCTTTGGCCGTAATGGCAGATAAGGTACTCGATTTAATAAAATCGAATAATGAAGAGGAGATAGAATGTCCCGAAGATATTGAAAAGTTCTTGGATACTGCTAAGATTTTGTATCTCGAGCCTGAAACGCAAGATCGTACTGATTTAAAAATCAGCTTTTGGTCTCCTCACAAAATCCCTACTGGCTTTATAATTCAGTCCAAATTGGCTCCCATGCGTCCTTTATTAGACGGAGGAAGATCGGCTAATCTAAAATTGGAATTAACAGGTGCTCGCAAATTTGCTCAACCAGAGATAGAAAATATTAATGCTCTTGAAACCAATGAAACGGTAAGAGACCGTATGTTATTAATTCAGGAGATGGATGGAGTATTAAGGTATTCCGATGTTGCCGACAGAGTATTCCGCTGCAATCTGAGTATGATTGATCTTCACTTTGCTCGTATATTGGCAGAGATGGTGCGTACATTTCATATAGAAGGTAAGTCAAGGGTTTATGAAGTAATGAATCTAATAAAAAAAGAAAACCCCATAAAAATCAAAGAAGACCTGATTCAGAAGCATCGCTTTTATGAATACAAGATGAAGCAGTTTCTTATGGCTGCAACTTGTGGTATGCGTCCTGCTAAAATTTTCAATGGAGAAGATTCAGCGGTAGAAGGAATGCTTGTAGTTGGTAGTGAGGGACAGATTATTGGATATCACAAAGATGAGCGTAAAGCTTTTGAGGATTTTCTATATCTGAATACCCGTTTCATCAAAGGATCTCAAGAAAAAGATAAATATGGCTTTTTAGAAAGAGAACACGGTACTTATTTCTTTAAACTAAATGTAAAGATTGGTCTAACGAAGAGGTAATAAGGACATTATTCCGTTCTGAAGCAGTATTCAATAAATATACTCTAAAAACTTCAGCACTGTTTCTGTAAGAGTGAAAGTTAAGGAGGAAAATAAAAACCCGTCCCCAAGTCGTCTTATAAAGGCGGTTGGGAACGGGTTCTTTTATAGCTTTTATTTGTTTACTTGATTTTCTGGTTTACCTTCCATGAAAGCTTTTACATTATTAATTAAAATTTTCATGAGTCTTGTTCTTGCTGCGAAACTAGCCCAAGCAATATGAGGAGTTATATAGCAGTTTTCTACACCTAAAAGAGGGTTGTCTGCCTTAGGAGGTTCTTGCGACATTACGTCTATACCTGCGGCATAAATGGTCTTATTTTTAAGAGCTTCAGCTAAATCAGCCTCATTAATTAGAGGTCCACGGCTTGTGTTGATAATGATTGAAGTAGGCTGCATAAGCTCTAATCTTCTTTTGTCAACCATATTGCGGGTTTCATCTGTTAGCGGACAATGTAGTGTTACAATATCTGCTTGTTCAAATAATTCATCTAGCTCTACTTT
>NZ_DYYK01000076.1:0-16224 GCF_020741705.1 Bacteroides coprosuis | reverse complement strand
CACTTAAAGTCTCATTAATATCTTTAGAATTGATATTCATATTAGCAGGAGAATCTAGATTTATTTCCTTGCTATTATACATAAAGACATAATTGGATGTTTTTTCAATTTCTCTAATTACATCATTTAGAGTCACCTTGTTTTGCAATCTATCTTTTTCGGATGCAGATACTTTTTGAGGTGAAATAGATATCATTAGCCCTACTATTAATGCTAATGATATTTTAGTTAAAAAAGCTTTTATTTTTCTTTTCATAAGTATTAGATAAAAAATTTAATATTTCAGATTTTTATAAAATCTTGTAAAAGATACCATTGGATGTTTCTTCATAGGCTTTTCATTACTTTTATATTATTACTTTTATTTTTCTTCTATTTAAAGCTTGATTTTCATCAATGAAAGTCCACTTTAATTTTATAGACGCTGATAAATAATCCATAATTTGATCTATTGTTTCATTTCTAAAAATAGCTCGAATACTATAATCTACTGTTGACTTCCCTTCTGGATTTTCCAACACGATTTCGACATTATAATGCCTTTCAAGTTTATTCAATATCTCTAATAAAGAAGCTTGTCTGAATACTAACTCACCATTCTTCCATCCTGATTTTTCATCAATGTCGGTTTTTTCTACTTTTAAATAACCATTTGAAAGGCTAGCCAAATTACCAGGAGTTAACTTCGTTTGTTCATTCAATCTGTGATTTATAACATTGAGACTACCTCTTATTAAGGTTACTTCCATTTTATTATCTTTTGAGTAAGCGTCAACATTAAATTCTGTTCCATACACATAGGTAGAAATACCATATGGTGTGTGTACATAGAAAGGGTTTTCTTTATTACTTTCAACACTAAAGTAAGCTTCTCCATCGAGAATAACCTCTCTCTTCTTATCTGTAAAACGAATAGGATATTGTAGTTTAGATCCAGAGTTTAGCCATACAACCGAACCATCAGGTAAATCATATTTTACAATGGTTCCAAGAGGTACCATAACTTCTGCTACCTGCTTTTTATTAAATTTATCACTCTGAAACATTAAAACAGATAACACAATAGTAGCTAGGAATAAAGGGATAGCTAAAACTGCAGCATATCTCATTAGACGATGTATAAATTGACTCTTTTCTAATATGCTTATTTTACTTCGAGTTCTTTTGTAAGCATCATCCATATCAATACTCTCTATCATCTTAATTTTATCGTATGTCTCCTTCGCTTTTTTTAAGTCTGGAGTATCTATTTTAGAATCTTTACCGTTAATATTCATCATTTCGTTTTTATTCACTTCTATTAGTAATACAATATCGTCTTCTAAAAAGGACTCTAAAAGTAGAAAATTTAAATTATTGATGTACTTTTTTGTTTTAATCAGTAGATTTGTACATATTAACGTGAATAATATAATATGCTTAAAGAGAGTGATAAACTTATTTTCAATAGACTTTTTCAATCCTATTACGGCCCCTTTTGCATTTATGCCCAACGGTTTATAGACAATTGGGAGGCTTGTGAAGATATTGTTTCAGATGTCTTTGCAACTCTATGGATGAATAGAGAAGAGGTTTGTTTGGAAGAAAACACAGCTTTGGGATATATAAAGGTCTGTGTACGAAATAAGTGTTTAAATATTATTAAGCATAGGAATGTTAAATCCAAATACATCGAAGAATCCCTTTTCCTCTCACAAAACTCTAATTGCTCAGAAGAAATTCATACTCTTGACGAGTTATATGAACAGTTACACAAAACTCTTCAGCTATTACCCGACGAACAACAAAAGGTTTTTATCAGAACTTATTTTGATGGCAAATCACAGCAAGAAATTGCTGAAGAATTAAACATTAGCGTAAAGACTGTCGGCCGGCATAAAAAGAGGACCATCGATTTCTTAAAAGATAAGCTTAAAGATTATACTCCTCTTATATTATTACTAAATATTTTATCTATTTAAGAATAAGGTCTTACACCATTGATAGATGCAAGACCTTGATTCTTATTGAGTATTTAATTCTTCTCGTAAAAACTTAGGAGTATAACCAATATTCGATTGAGCTACTTCCTCTGGAGTTCCATGTCCTAAGAGTTTTCCACCGCCCCTACCTCCTTCTGGACCTATATCTATAATATAATCTGCTGTTTTAATAACATCAAAATTGTGTTCTATTACAATAACTGTGTTACCTTTATCTACTAGTTTATTCAATACACCTAACAATACTCTTATATCTTCAAAGTGAAGACCGGTTGTAGGTTCATCTAAAATATAGATTGTTTTACCTGTATCACGTTTAGATAGTTCTGTAGCTAACTTCACACGCTGGCTTTCTCCTCCGGATAATGTTGTCGAAGATTGACCTAATTTTATATATCCCAAACCAACTTCTTGAAGTACTTTAATTTTATTCAAAATTTGAGGTACATTTTCAAAGAATTCGACAGCTTGGTTTATAGTCATGTCCAATACATCAGCTATAGATTTTCCCTTAAATCTAACCTCTAAAGTTTCTCTATTATATCTTTTCCCATGACAAACTTCACAGGGCACATATACATCGGGAAGGAAATTCATTTCGATAGTCTTATATCCATTTCCTGAACAAGCTTCACATCTTCCTCCTTTTACGTTGAAAGAAAATCGCCCAGGTTTATAACCTCTAATCTTAGCCTCTGGCAATTCTACAAACAGCTTACGAATATCAGAAAACACCCCTGTATAGGTCGCTGGATTTGAACGAGGAGTACGTCCCAATGGAGATTGATCTACATTTACTACCTTATCTATATATTCTATTCCTTCTAATTTATCATAAACTAACGGATCTTGTAATGAACGATAAAATGTTTGAGACAGAATAGGCTGTAAAGTATCATTAACCAAAGTAGATTTACCACTTCCAGATACCCCTGTAACACATATCAAAACACCTAAAGGAAACTCAACATCTATCTGTTTTAAATTATTTCCTGATGCTCCTCGTAGCCACAAAGATTCACCATTCCCTTTCCGTCTGACAGAAGGTATTTCTATTTTCCTAGAGCCATTTAAATACTGTGACGTAAGTGTATCTGTTTTCAACATCTCCGTTGGGGTTCCTACAAAAACCACTTCACCACCTAATCGACCAGCTCTCGGTCCTAAATCAACTACATAATCTGCTGCTAACATCATATCCTTATCATGTTCAACAACAATCACAGTATTTCCTAAATCTCTGAGTTTTTTTAACGAATTTATTAAACGAAGATTATCTCTTTGGTGTAGTCCAATACTCGGTTCATCTAAAATATAAAGAACATTGACTAGTTGAGAGCCAATTTGAGTAGCTAAACGAATACGCTGACTTTCTCCTCCTGAAAGGCTGACAGAACTACGATTTAATGATAGATATTCCAATCCTACATCTAAGAGGAATCTTAGTCGAGTATTTATTTCTTTCAATATTTCAACAGCAATAATCTTTTGTTTACTGTCTAAATAAATATCTACATTCTCAATCCACTCGTGAAGCTCAGCAATGTCCATTGTAGATAACTCAAAGATGTTTTTATCATGAATTTTAAAGCTCAGAGCTTCCTTGTTCAGTTTAGCACCTCCGCATGCAGGACAAACCATTGTCTTAGCAAACTGATCAGCCCATTTTTGAGCTGTTGCAGAAGAGTCTTTATCTTGCAACATTTGAATATACTTTATTACCCCTTCAAATGTGACAAAGTAATCTGATGATGTACCAATTAAAGTATTCTTGATTTTTATCCTTTCATCTGACCCATAAAGAATTTCTTCTATTAAATCATCAGCCAAATCTTGAATAGGAGCTTTTATGTCTTCTTCATACTTTTCTAGCAAAGCTTCAATTTGCCAGAATATCATAGAGTTTTTATACTTACCTAGAGGAGCTATTGCTCCATTATAAATAGATAGCTCCTTATCAGGAATAACTTTATCTACATCGATCTGACTAACAACTCCCAGTCCTTTACATTTTGGACAATAACCTTGTGGGGAGTTAAACGAGAAGTTATGAGGTGCTGGTTCACGATAAGACAAACCTGTGGCAGGGCACATTAAACGCTTACTATAATGACGAACTTCATCACTATCAGCATCTAAAATCATGATAAGACCATCACCCTGTTTCATTGCAACAGAAACACTCTGCTTCAATCTTTCAAAATCAGAGTTAGACACGACCATTTTATCAATTACAATTTCAATATCATGGTTCTTATATCGATCTAATTTCAATCCATATACAATCTCTCTAATCTCTCCATCGATTCTGACATTCAAATAACCTCTTTTTCTTATTTGCTCAAAAAGTTCTTTATAATGTCCTTTACGAGCTTTCACGACAGGGGCAAGCAAGTAAACTCTCTTGCCTATATAATGATTTAAGATTAAGTCAAGAATCTTCTCTTCAGTGTATTTTACCATTTTCTCACCTGAGAGATAAGAATACGCGACACCTGCTCTTGCATACAACAATCGTAAGTAGTCATAAATCTCAGTTGTAGTACCCACTGTAGAACGTGGATTTCGGTTAGTAGTCTTTTGTTCAATTGAGATAACCGGACTCAAACCTGTTATTTTATCAACATCAGGACGCTCCATATTCCCTAAGAAATTACGAGCATAGGCTGAGAATGTTTCTATATATCTACGTTGACCTTCTGCAAAAATGGTATCGAAAGCCAAAGAAGACTTACCACTACCACTCAATCCTGTAATAACAGTAAGGCTATTTCTTGGAATTTGAACATCTATATTTTTAAGGTTGTGTACACGAGCACCGTATACATTTATATATTCAGTTTCTTGCATATTCATCATTCACAGATTCATTATAACACCTTTCATCCTCTAGTCTTATAAAAGACTAGAATAAAAAGTAATCATTTTGGCATCAAACCACAAAATTAACGTTTACAACTGAATTATAGTTTCAATTAAGCCATAATTATTTTCTTAACCGTGATTCTATGTGTATATATCAGTTTATTTGTACCTTTGCTTAACTTAAGGTATTAATTCTTTTAGACTATAGAACAAAACAAGAATGAATAGAATAAAGCGCATTTTCTTAATATTTACTCTATTAAGCTGCTCTGTTTTAAGCGGTTTTGCACAAGACGCTACAGATTTTTTCTTACATACTATTCAAAAAGGAGAAAACTTATACTCCATAGCAAGTATGTATAAAGTTAGCAAGGAAGATATTATAAAGCTCAATCCAGGTTCAGACCGAGTAATTTATACAGGTAAAGCCCTTAAAATACCTCAGAAAACGGTACAAAAGAAAGATGACATCTTTTATACGATAAAGCCTGGTGACACCTTATATAGACTATCTGTTGATTATAAAGTTTCAACACAAGCTATTATGCGTGCAAACCCAGGGTTGAGTGCTCAGAATTTTCGTAGTGGTCAAGTTATTCGAATACCCAAAACATCTGAACAAGACGTACAACAAGAAATTGTAAAACGCCAGCAAGAGGATGATCTAATTCAATCTGATATTAGACCAGCAGTAAAACCTCGATGCAAAGAAATGCACAAGGTAAAAAGACGTGAAACTATTTTTAGTGTCAGCCGGAAATATGGCATTACAGAACAAGAATTAATCAATGCAAACCCCGAGCTCAAAGATGGAATGAAAAAGGGCATGTTTGTTTGTATACCATACCCAAAAGAAACTTCTCAAAAAGAAGATATAGCAGAAATTATAGAAAATCCATTTGTTGTAGATAATCCCCCTACTGATTCTGAAGTTTTTAAAGAGTTAGAAGAAGAGGTTTCTTACAAGGCTTTATCAACTATTAAGACAGCGATTATACTACCTTTCCTTCCTGAAAATGGTCATAGAGGTGAATCTATGAGAATGATTGAATTCTATGAAGGATTTCTCCTAGCCGTAGATAGCCTAAAACGCTCAGGTGTTTCTGTGGATATGTATGTATATGACTCTGGTAAAACAGAGTATTCTATTAATACAATATTGTCAAAGCCCGAGTTGAAGGAGATGAATGTAATTGTTGGACCTTTATATCAAGTACAAATCAAGCCTTTAGCAGAGTTTACTCAAAAAAATAATATAAGACTTGTTATACCTTTTTCAGCAAAAACAGATGTAGTATTCAATAATCCATCTATTTATCAAATTAACACTCCTCAATCTTATTTGTATAGTGAAGTCTATCAAAACTTTGCACGTAAATTTGCAAATCCAAATGTTATTTTCGTCAATGCTCAGCAGTATGATAATGGAAAAGAGGAGTTTATAAAAGGATTTAAACAAGATTTAGACACCAGATCCATTGCCTATAAACATGTAGCGGTAACCGATTCTGTAGGATCTCTAGCAACTAAGCTAAACCCACAAAAAGCAAATATCTTTGTACCAACTAGTGGCAAAGATGTCACTCTTATAGAACTTATACCGAAGTTAACTCAATTAGTAGAAAGATACCCTGAACTAAATATAAGTATGTTTGGATATCCTGAATGGCAAACTTACACACGAGATCATATTGATAATTATTTCAAATTAGATACGTATTTCTACTCTTCTTTTTATACAAACAACTTATTACCGGCTGCCAAATCCTTTACACGCTCATACCATAAATGGTATAGTAAAGAGATGATTGACACCTATCCTAGATATGGAATGCTTGGCTTTGATATAGGGTATTTCTTTATAAAAGGATTATCTATCTACGGAACTGCTCTTGAAACTAGGCTAAAAGATTTGCACCTAGATCCTATACAGACAGGATTTAATTTTAATAGGGTAAATACTTGGGGAGGTTTTGTTAATAAGAAAGTATTCTTTGTACATTTTAATCGTAACTATGAATTGGTTAAAATTGATTTTGACTAATACAGAAGTAAATAAATTATGCATAAATTACGACAAATAATAATCCTTTGCCTCTTCTTACTAACCTGTAACTTAGTAAAAGCTCAAATAGGAGATATGAGGAATATACTTAGTGTAGGAGGTAATGCCGGAGTAAATATAAACTCGGTAATGTTTACACCAACAGTTAAACAAGGTACACTTATTGGACCTTCATTTGGTGTATCGGCTAGATATATCTCTGAAAAATATTTTGCAATGATTTGTGGAGCTCAATTAGAAATTAATTTTTCGCAAAGAGGATGGAAAGAGCAATTTGATGAGCAACCAGAAAACAGCTATAGCCGTACGATGAACTACATAGAAATACCGTTTTTGGCACATTTAGCATTCGGAAAAGAACCTACAGGTGTACAATTTTTTATTCACCTAGGTCCAGAAATAGCTTTTTTAATCAGTGAGAATGAAAAATTCAGTGATCAGTTTGAAGCTAGTAATGTGACTATGGCTCAATATGGTAAGACTGCAGAGAATAAATTTGACTATGGCATTACTGGAGGTTTAGGATTAGAGTGGAAAACAAAAAAGGCTGGAAACTTTTTAATTGAAGGAAGATATTATTTTGGATTATCTGACTTTTATAATAATTCTAAGAAAGATTATTTTGATAGATCCGCTCATAGTGTCTTCACTATAAAATTATCTTATCTATTTGATCTCATAAAAAAATAAAATCATTAAACTCAAGAATAAATTAAAGGCTACTTAACTCGCAAATTAAGTAGCCTTTTTATTAATCTATAGATAATAAGATAGATATGGTATCACCAGCAAAACTCGGGCGATAACTTATTAAGCAAATAGTTTAGTCACTCTAAAGAGGAAGAAACTAATATCTGTACCCCCCTTAGTTGAGTTCTAAAGGCTTTTATTTTAGCGTTAAACTTTCTGCTAAAACATTTGGTGATCGAAGCCTTTGTTATAGGTTTCTTTAAAAGAAGGATCTGGTGCGAAAAAAATCTCAGCTCTTTCTTTTTGCTTATCAAACCATTTGTCTGCAGATTTTAAAAGAAGATATCGTCCTCTTGCTAGTAATTGTTTCTTCATATCTCCATTACTAAAAGTTAGAGGTTTATAGGTCTTACCTTCCCATTTTGCTTGTTTAATCGCTAAATTTTCTTCTTCTATGGCTTCCCGTCTATGTTTTACTCGTACCTCTTGCACCGCTTCATTGGCTAGTTTCTTCAGATGAAATCAGTCAATTACTCAACAGGCTTGGATCACCTCAAGGACGATGTCGGTGTCATCGTATCAGCTTAGTCTTATCCATCAATACTTTACTAAAAGTAATATGCTAGTTAAGCAGTATTGTCTAGCCTATTATTCTAATATAAAGGATATTCGGACAATTCTTGTTCTAAATAGCCATATTTGGTTATATCTTTCAGTTAAATTGTAATAACTTTTCAAAAAATAGTATCAATAAATAACAGATTTTAGAAAACAATATATATTTACAACTCTTTAAAAAAACAGATTATTAACTAGCATATAGAATAAAGAAATAGAAAGTTTTTAATATACCCAACTTTAACCTTCACTTACAGTATATCGTAAACATATTCAGACAAGTGAGGGTTTTTAAAACCTCAAATTTATTATGAATAAAAACATTTTTCAAAAAGCATCAATGCTTTTTGCAGGGATCATTATATCCTTGTTTTTAAACTCTTGCTATAACAAGATTGAAGAAGAATTAGTTGATAGCGAAATTCCTATACACATTAAAACGAATATTATACCTATCCAAACACGGATGGATAATAATCAGTTTGAGGATAAGGATGTCATTGGAGTTTTTCTAACCACTTCAAAAAACAAACAGAAAGACTACTATCTATCTAATATTCCATTCAACTATAAATCATCAACCTTTACTAGTAAATCAGTCATTTATTATCCCAAAACGCAAGAATCTTGTTGTATATATGGATACTACCCTTTCGACATAAATGTACTCGACAAAGAGTCTGGATTATTTCATGTAAAAGTAGAGTCTGAACAAAATAATAAAGCGAAATTAAATTTATCAGATTTTTTAACAGCCACAACAAAAGATGTATATGCAGATGTCAAACCTTTAAATCTAAATTTCAAGCATAGAAACACAAAACTTAGAATAAGTCTTGAACCTTCTGAAGGATATACTGCAGATGACTTATTGAAAACGATGCCAAAAGTAACATTGCATCATATGCCAACTAATGCACTCTACGATATTGAAGATGACAAATTTAGTGAACACACTAATTTTCAACCAATCAAACCTTTAATAGAGTGGAAAAACGAAGCTAACAAAGTAACTGGTGCAGAAGTTATATTACTACCTGATTTTATATTTACAGAAGACCAATACATATCTTTAGAAGCTGAAAATATTATTTACACTTGTAAAATACCTAAAGATTTACTTTTAAAAAGTGGAACAATTAATAGTTTACTGATTCATTATAACCCAACAAAAGGCATAGAAATAGGACAAACTAATCCACTTATTTCAGATTGGGACGAAGGTATCAACAAAGAAACAACTGCCAACGAAAGTAGTAAAGCGATCTCAATAAGCTCTCTTTTGTTTGAAAAATCGAATATTTGCAATCTCGTAAATAGCAAAGGAGTGATTAGAGCTGAAGTTTGTAAAGAATTTCTTAACAGTCCAAATCTTACTACTCAAGCTATTGTTCTTTATCCTGTAAAAGAAAATAAACCTCAATTAGATAAAGGTATTCTTTTAAAAAGATTGGGGGAAGACTCATGTCTTGATGGCGGAAGTATAAATTGGAACTTAAGTGAAAACACATTTACTTATACGGCTACAGACCAAGTAATTCAGTATTATTTATTCATAGCTGAAGATGGATCAATATCCTTTGAAGAACCTCAAAATGCAGAATTTATTCATATAGAAGAAGCACTCTTGAAAGATAACAGAAAGGATGAACACCAAACTTATCCTATAGTTAAAATAGGAACACAGTATTGGATGCAAAAAGAGCTAAATACTATTTATAAAAATGATGGTACCCCACTCGCATTTCAAAAAGATGAGCTAACAATAAATGCAGGATTCTCAACCTTTTCAGAAGCTCCAGGATATAAGTTTTACAATGTTGCAGCACTAGAATCGGAACAGATAGCGCCAAAAGGCTGGAAAATCCCTGAAGTAAAAGATGTAAGCAAATTATCAGAATACATAAATAATAAAGTTGATTATCTCAAGGGTTGCTCTTGCTGTATGAAAGAGCAATTATACAATTGTAGTTATTTCTCTGCACCCAAGACAGGTGTTTATAAAAACTCATTTATTACGGGTTCAACAACCTATTGGTGTTATGATAAAAATGATACAAATAAATACAGAATATATGTACTCCAACACCTGGATAATAGAAAAGAACCCGAGATTAAAGAACAAGATAAAACAGTCCTTTCAACTATTCGATGTCTGAAAAATTAATAAAAAAAGCGAGACTGTTTTAAGGCAGTCTCGCTTTTTGATTTTATCAATTTACTTGAACGTCAGTTTGGGATATTTTCTTGGTTTTTGCTTAATCAATCCTGAACGATAGGCTACTAATAGCTTTTCGAGATCTTTGATCTGAGTTTTTAATTCCTTACCTATATCAGTATCTCTTACCATCATACGCTTTGTATTCATTTCAACAAGGAAAGATGTAGATTTAATATCAATACCTTCCTCTATTGCTTTTTGACGAGATTCAAAAGGCTCGTGTTGTACCAACTGCATTCCCCTAGAGTTAAATACCAAGGTATAGCCAGCAATTCCAGTTTCTGGCTGATATGCTCTAGAGAAACCACCATCAATGACAAGTAACTTACCTCCAGCCTTTGTTGGTTCTTCTCCCTTTTTGGTCTTAACAGGTACATGTCCATTGATAATATGTGCATGAGCAGCCTCAATACCAAACTCCTTTAATATCATATCACAGGTTTCTACGCTATCTCTCAACTTATAGTAATGACCTTTTTCTTCTTTATGCAGCTCTTTCTCTGCTACAAAATAACGCTCAAAGGTAGCCATCTTACTCTTATCAAAAGTTGGTGCGTCTTTACCACACCATAGATACCACATATAATCTTGAGCAAACAATTTTTCTTCATCTGAATCATCAGCGAAGTAGGCTGTACGAACCAATTGATCAATTCTATCTAAAAATGCCTTACCGGCATATTTGTGCTTTCCAACAGTTACTTCTTTGAAACTTCCATTTTCAGCCAACGGGATAGAAGCATGATAAAGTAGATTTCCATTAGCTACCTTATACATACTACCATTAGCATACATACATCTCATATGTTTGTGAAGTTTTTCGCTATTCATAAATGAAGCATATATCTTATTCATCAAATCAGCTTCCTCTGCACTAAGTTTATAAGGATCTTTGGGATCAATCGTTGGAAAATTCATATCCAACATCTTATACTCTTTGCCATCATACTTTAACACACCCTTTTCAAAATCAATAAGATGTAAGAGATTTCTATCATTCATCTTATATTCGGGATGTCTATTTATGATTTCGGCTTCTAATTTAAATTGAATGATAGAAATTGCCTTTTGCATTTGAGCAATACGATGTACAGTCTTTTTATCATAAGGTTCATCAGCAAATTTCACTCTTGGGGTAAAAATGTTACAAGGATCATCTCCATAAACATCCATAGCAAAAGTAGCTAATGGTAACAAATTGATACCATATCCATCTTCAAGAGTATTCAAATTGGCATAACGCATACAAATTCGAATAACATTTGCCATGCAACTTCGATTACCACAAGCTGCCCCCATCCAAATAATATCATGGTTACCCCACTGAATATCAAAATTATGATAATTACATAAGGTATCCATTATAATGTGAGCACCTGGACCTCTATCATAGATGTCTCCAACAATATGTAATGAGTCTATTATTAATCTTTGAATAAGATTAGACATAGCTATTATAAAAGCATCAGCACGACGTGTGGAAACTATAGAGTTAAAAATGCCATTCACATACTCCAATTTGTTTTGGTTGGGTTCAGTAGTATTTTCGTGAAGTAACTCTTGAATAATATAAGAGAATTCATCAGGAAGAGCTTTTCTTACTTTTGAACGAGTATATTTTGAAGATACTGTTCTACAAACTTCTACCAATTGATTCATAGTAATGAGATACCAATCATCAATATCATCTTCAATAGCTTTTACTATTTCTAGTTTTTCCTCTGGATAATAAATGAGAGTACACAAATCTTTCTTTTCAGTTTCACGAAGAGTGTTTCCAAATAGCTCATTTACTTTTCTTTTGACAGAACCTGAAGCATTTTTTAAGACATGTTGAAAAGCTTCGTATTCGCCATGAATATCAGTTAAAAAGTGCTCAGTACCTTTTGGAAGATTTAGAATGGCTTCCAAATTAATAATCTCTGTACTTGCTTCTGCAATTGTAGGGAAACTACGCGACAAAAGTTTCAAGTAGCGTAAATCGCCAACTATGCTTTCAGTTGTATGTGTAGTCATAATTATATAAGGTTAATGGTTAAAAAAATTTCTATCATAATAATAACATTAAAAGAACTTGCGAAATGATAACACGCAAGAACATGCTTAGGGGATAAACTGTAGCATAAGCCACTGAAGAATGTTTACCTTCTATTGTATCATTAACATAATTCAAGGCCATAGGGTTTGCCATACTTCCACATAGCATACCCGCCATAGACCCAAAATCAATTTTCATTGTCTTTAAAGTTACAATTCCTACAATCAAAACAGGTACAATTGTAAGTAAAAATCCGATTGCTATCCACAGTGCTCCTTCTGGTCGGAAAACAGTTTCGAAGAAATGTTCTCCTGAATCCAATCCTAAACAAGCTAAATAAAGAGTAAGTCCTAAGCCCCTCAACATTAGATTTGCACTGGGAGTAGTATAGGTTATCATGTGCATTTTAGGACCAAATGCACCGATTAAAATTCCTACAACAATAGGACCACCAGCTAAACCTAGTCGTACAGGAGCACTTATACCAGGCAACACAATAGGTATAGCTCCCAAAGCCAAACCTAAAACAATACCAATAAAAACAGCTACTAGATTGGGCTCATTCAACTGCTTTACTGTATTTCCTAGCACTTTGGTTACTTCTTCAATAGCTGAAGATTCCCCTACGATAGTCACTCTATCACCTAACTGAAGAGTTAAATCGGGAGTAGCTAACAAACGAACATCAGAACGAAAAATACGACTAATATTTATACCATATTGATTTCTTAATCGCAAAGTTTCTAGTTTTTTCCCATTGATTTCTGGACGAGTTATAACTACATCCTTGGATGTTAACTGGTTATCAATAGCATTCCAATCAACATCTTTCTTATTCCAATCTTCTGGCTCATGTGTACCAAATAAGATGGTTAATTTTGCCACATCAGCTTCAGTACAGACAACTAATAATCGATCGTTTTCTGCAATAACTTTATCAGAAGTAGGTATACTAACCATTCCATCTCTCCAAAGTCTTGATATTACAAATTTAGATTGAGTAAGACGACCTAGATCCTTAATTTTACGCCCATAGATTGCTGGGTTATGAACTTGAAAAGCTCCAATATAAGTATTGTCGGAGTCATCAGAATTATCAACCACCATATCTTGCTTCTTTGCTATAAATTTTCGAATAAATATAATGGCAAAAATAACGCCAACTACTCCTAGGGGATAAGTTACAGCACAGCCAAGTGCAGGACCTGTAGCATCCATACCCATTTGTTTTAGGGTAGTTTGGGCTGCACCCAACGCAGGAGTATTCGTGGTGGCTCCACAAAGAAGTCCAACCATATCTGGTAGTGATATTTCAGTAATAAAGCTACCTAAAACAGCAAATAGCGTACCAACTAATACAACAGCAATAGCCAATAAATTTAACTGCATCCCTCCTCTACTAAAAGAGCTAAAAAAACCTGGACCTACTTGTAAGCCTAATGCATAGACAAATATAATAAGTCCAAAATCTTCGGCAAAACTCAACATATAAGGGTCGATAGTAATACCGAAATGCCCCATTAAGATTCCGGTAAAAAACACAAAAGTGATACCTAAGGAAATTCCAAAGATTCGTATTTTACCAAGAAAAAGACCGATTGCAGAAATTAAAGATAGAACAACAACTGCCTGAAGAGCTGAGTGTTCTATAAAAATACTATTTAACCATTCCATGAATGTCCGTTACAGTTTTAAGTTTCTAGATGCAAAGATAAAACTATTAAAACATAAAGTCTATTAATAACCAGTTAATAAACTTCACATAGTTCTTCATTACAATCTAATAAATTATTTATAATTAATAGAACAAAGAAATAAAACGACAAGAGTGTCAAGGTTGACCCTCTAGTAAACTCAATACCTCTTTTATTAATAAAAAAAGCGTTGTATTTCTACAACGCTTTTTAATCATTGAGCGAAAGACGGGATTCGAACCCGCGACCCCAACCTTGGCAAGGTTGTGCTCTACCAACTGAGCTACTTTCGCGTTTCAACGGGTGCAAAGATATGGAGTCTATTTATTTCTACCAAACAAATTAGGCATTATTTTTAAAAAAAGTTTCAAAAAAATAACTGCTATCTTCTAAGTAATTCTTTTTCAGACCTTTCTATTTTATCAAAATTAAAGGATTGAAAAGCTTTTTCTCCTAATTTGACAATTTCATTATTGCAAAGATTTCCAATACTTCCCTCATGAGTGTGAAAGACTTCTCTAGAATGAGTGAATTTACCAGCTTCAATATCCAATCCTACTTTTTTATAAGCATCTCTAAAAGGCATACCTTCCAATACCAGTCGGTTAACTTCTTCAACACTAAATATCAGTAAGTACTTATCATCTTTCAAAATATCCTTATTTACCTTCATTTCTTTAATAATATAGGTTGTCATATCCAAACAGTCTAAAAGCTCATTAAATGCAGGAACAAATACTTCTTTAATAATCTGTAAATCTCTAAAATAACCTGAAGGTAAATTATTCATTATAAGCATTATTTGCTGTGGTAGGCCCTGAATCTTATTACACTTAGCACGTATTAGCTCAAATACATCTGGATTTTTCTTGTGGGGCATAATACTTGAACCTGTAGTACATTCATCAGGTAGCTTTACAAAATTAAAGTTTTGACTATTGTACAAGCAAGCGTCATAAGCCAACTTGGCTAGAGTACCTGCGATGGTCGCCATAGCAAAAGAAACATTACGTTCTAGCTTACCTCTTCCCATCTGAGCATACACTACGTTGTAATTAAGAGAATCAAAACCTAGCAACTCAGTTGTCATCATCCTATCTAAAGGAAATGACGATCCATATCCAGCAGCAGAACCTAAAGGGTTCCGATTACACATCTTAAATGCCGCTTGTAAGAAGTATAAATCATCGACTAAGCTTTCAGCATAAGCACCAAACCAAAGTCCGAATGAAGAAGGCATAGCGATTTGTAAATGGGTATAACCAGGCATCAATACTTGCTTATACTTTTCACTCTGCTCAATCAACGCATAAAACAAATGATTTACAGATTCTGCTATTTTTTGTATGCCTTCTCGTGTAAAGAGTTTAAGATCTAATAAAACTTGATCATTTCTAGAACGGCCACTATGAATTTTTTTACCTACATCTCCCAAGCGTCGAGTAAGCATTAATTCAACTTGAGAGTGTACATCTTCCACTCCATCTTCTATTGTAAACTCACCACGCTCTGCAATTGCATAGATATCTATTAGCTCTCTATGAATCATTTCCATCTCTTCATTGGTCAACAAATTGATGTGAGCAAGCATTTTAGTATGGGCTAAAGATCCCATGATATCATGTTTAGCAAGGAAGAGATCTAACTCTCTATCCTTACCTACTGTGAACTTTTCAATATTCTTATTGACTTCAGTCGATTTCTCCCAAAGTTTGTGTGCCATCTGCTTCCTTCTTTTTAATATTGAATCATAGACAACATAGTTGCCATTTTTTCTAATCCATCCATTAGAGGCTTTTTAACCATACCTTGAATAAATGGATTTAATTCTACATCTATTGTAATACGCATTTTACACTCTTCTTCTGTTGTAGGTACTAATTGAACCCAAAGAGTGAAAGGCAATGGAGAGTTTGTTGTTTCAAACTTCACACAGTCAAAAGGATTGCGTTCAACAACTTGAAGACGTATTTCACCAATAGGACTGACACTAAAACTCAAAGAATCTTTATCAAACTTAAGATCCTTAACTTTGTCTTCTGGTAGTTTGT
>NZ_DYYK01000075.1:0-9774 GCF_020741705.1 Bacteroides coprosuis | reverse complement strand
CCTTTTTAAATTTATAGCATTTGAAGTTCTTGATAAAGATCTATTAAGTGATATACTGATGTATCAATTATGGGTTCATACATAAAAGCATTTAAATGAATATTTTCAGGAGTCATAAGAACCACTTGGTCAATAAGCATTCGTTTACTTTGTGAAAGAATATTGTTTTTATCACAAAGGTTTACTAATGCTTTAGTCTGTGAAGTCTTAATCTCTGTATATTCAACACCTTTCTGATCTAATTCCTTTAACATAAGTTCCTCTGCTTTTAACCTGATAGCTATGGAAAGAATTATTTTTTTATCTAAAGCCACTTCATTTTTCTCTTTTTTTTCAACTTTATTAGCTTCATTATAAATGACATCTAACAGTTTTATTGAAGGATCAAATTTGCATTCTTCACCCTTAAATAATGGTGTTTCTTGTTTGTATACTTCAATTATACTTTTTAGTGAGAGGTTTCTTGTTTCTTTTTTTATATGAAGACAAGCAGTTAAAATCTGATAATTATGAACTTCATGTCCTTGACTATATTCAATAATATTTCTTACAAAAGGTATTAACGATACAAACTTCTCTAAATCTGTATGAGCTATACCTAAATATTGCTGAAATAAAGACTTATTAAAGGATTTTTTTCGCAGAGTAATTATTCTTTTGTGATTTTTAGTTGCTACAAAAGCTAAATTCGTTACTGATTCAAATCTCGATGCAAATGTTCTATAGAAATCGAAATTATGGGTCAAAACAATCATCTTGAAATTTCCATGATTATGAATCTCATATAGATACTCTAAAATAGCATATTTATTTTTATAATCGAAAGAGTCTGCTATATCATCAAAAACTAAAAGGTATTCTTCCCCTGTTCTTTTTCTCGCTTCTAATTCAAAGATTATTTGAAGAATATAAAAAGCTCTTTTTTCTCCTGTACTCAATACTTCAAGCAAGCTTTTTTTATCTTGTTCTATTGGTTCTTCCTCTCTAGAGTCTTGGTATGAAAACTTCAGTGTAGCCGCTTCTTGTTTTAGTATTACATCCTCTTGATTAGATAGTTCTACTTTAAATGGTACATAAAAACGTTGATTATAAATAGTTATCACCTCTTGCCAAACACTCGTTTCTTCTTTAGCTCTATCTAAAAGATCCTTTAGTTTTGATTTCTTATCTCGATAAGCTATCAGTACAGAATTCAACTCTGATTTTAATTCAAATAAATACCCCTTCCAAACTTTCTTCCTAAATCCAGAGTAATCTGCTAGCTCTGATAAAATACTGTGATCTTGATCTAACACTCTTTTTAAATCTCTTACTTGAGTATTACTTGTAATAGCCTTATCAATTTTATTAAAATTCTTTTGTAATTCTTTATCAGAAAGTATTTTAGTCAATTCATCATTATACAACTCATTCAGTTCATCCTGTGACTTTATTTCTTCCCCACTTTCTAATGTGAAAAAATGATTAGCATCAAAGAAAGCATTATCCTTGACAGACTTTAAGAGTATTTGAGCCTCATAAGTGCCAAAAGAATTTCCTTTTGCATTATTCTTAAATAAAGTAGATCCACTTAGAAGTTCGTTATACCTTTTAAAATACTGATCAAGCATTTCTTGATGGTTCTTTAGAAACTTCTCTACTTTTCCATCCTTATCGAAAACATCATTGTACTTAAAAGTATAGAGTGGTAAGTTTTCAATAATTGCATTTTCTACATACTCTAAGCAATCAAAAAAAGTATCTTTTTCTTTTTTTCTAAACACTCTGATGAATTCAGATTCACAGTCACTACTTTTACTAAGCTCTTTTAAGGGCTTTATTAACTTGTCTTTTATCTCAATCAACTCCTTATGGAGTTGATCATATTCTTGTTTTAACTCCTTAGATGCCAGAAAAGTTGTAATACTATTGTACTCATCTTTATCTTCTGGTAAAGCAACAAATATATGTTTAGGATCGAGCTCTGTACCATCTACTTTTATACTACATGATGTTTCTTTCTTAGGAAAAATCAAATCTTTTGGTTCATTTTCTCTAGACACATCTAATAGTGTTTTAGCAAAAGAGGATTTCATAACTCCGTTTGGGGCATAGATTAAAGCTGAATTACTTTGAGCAAAGTCAAATTCATGAGAAAAGCCACCTATACCATAGCAGTTTCGTAGAGAAAATTTCATTTTTTGCATAATATTTTAATTTAAAGTTAGTCTTTCTAAGTTCTCAACAAATACTTACAAAGTCAAGCCTTTTTATGAAAAGAAAAGAATAAAATAAAGCTAATCCATTTCACCCCTTACCATAAAACCATTTTAAGCATAAATAGCCAGCACCACGCAACTTTATAAAACGTTAATAACCAACCCCGAAATCTTAAACCATGTTATAAAACATGTTTAGAAGACAGATCAATTAGGATGTTTCGCCAAAAACCCTACCTTTGCAACTGTGTTTTTCATAGTATTAGATTTAAGGTTAACAAGATTGGAGCAAAGTGTTGCTCCTTTTTTTATGCCTATAAGTCTGCTTTCTCTCCCCTCTCCACATCAAATATTTATCCATTTCTACTCCGTATAATTATACGCTTATTTCTGCACATTATTTTGACACCGATATAACGACGTCATAACCTAGTCAAAAAGATGACATGACACCGACATGTTGAGTTCTTGACACCGACATAAAAAAAGGCCTACTTGCGTAGACCTTTTTAGCTTTATCTTTATGTATAAATATTACTTTTGAGAAATCACTTCATCATACTCATCATGGCAGCCATCTGGTTGATCATAGCCACAGTAGATTCTATGTGCTCTTTATAAGAAGCATCAGATAAACTACCTTCTACACGGAATACAGTCGATTTGTTGTTTTTATCTACTACTACGATATAAGCTTTATCCCAATTTTTACTGCCTTTATGTCCTACAATGGTAATAAGCGTATTATCGGGTAATTTTTGATTAAAAATAGGTACAAAGGGCTGATCTATTTTAAGATTGGCCATATCTGCACGTAGAACCTTAGCTACTTCTGCTGATGAAGATTCAAAACCCTCTCCTTTTTTGACAGATAAGTCGGCTATGCCCGATTCTTCTCTAATTTCAGCATTATCTTTTTCGGTTGCTTCTTTTTCTTCCCACTTTACCAATTCCGACTTTTGGTAATCTTTTTTCCACTTCTCAAACAGATCATTGATATTACCAGCAAAGAGCATGGGTGTGCAAACTAGCAACAGGACCAACAGGTTTATTCTTTTCATAGTTTAATTGTATTGATTCATAACTTAATTATTAGGAACAAAGATATCAATATATGGCAGTTAAAGTAAATTTATTTTAATTCTTTTTTCAACTCTACTATTTTACCTGCTCCATCATCCCTTTCAGGTCTTCTATCTTAAAGGTTCCACTCATAGAAATGAAGCTGATTTCATCGGTCTCATCTACAAACAGAATTAATTGAGCATAGTCTTTCTTTCCTTTAGGTTCGATAAAGTAGATGAGCGTTTTTTCATCATCTTCTTTCACACTCATAATGGGCATTACACTCACTTTATCGAGATAGGTTTGTATTTTTTGACGCATCTCTTTGGTAGATTGTGCTGTCTCGGAGTTTAATATTTGAATTGATTTTAGTTTGGACAAGATGCCCTTCACATCAAAGTTGTCTATATCAATCATATCACTGTTTCCACCTATCAAACTAAGCATTGTTTCGGATATGATAACTGAAGTTACTCCTTTTATATTCGATAGATCTTGAAAGAACTTATCATTCTGTGCTTTTAATGGTAGTGTTATAAAGAGTAATAACAAAACCATATATCTTCCTATTTTCTTCATTTTTGCTTTATTACTTTGTTTAAAACTCGATTGACCTCTTGAATCTGATTATCTGCTTTTTGTACTCCTCGTATTCCTTTATGAAAAGTATCCGAAAAAGCTAATAGTACCTCTTTGGTTAGTTCTGCTGTATCCTCGGGGGTTAATTGAACGCGAGCTAGTGAGGGTGTTTCTTGGGGTTGCACTCCATCTAGAGTGATATTCAACCCGATAAGCAATGCCAAAGAGGCGGCTGTTGCTAGGGCAAACCGATACCAGCTAGCCAGTTTGTTACCTTTGGGGGTAGATGATGACTTCTCTATTTCTTCATCGAGCCAAGTGTCCAACTTCGCATTGAGATGGGCAGGTATTTCTACATCTGCTTCGAGCCAAGACAGGGATTGAAAGAGTTGGACTTCTTCGGGATAAGAATCTGCCAATTCAGAGTGTTCCGCAAAAAACAGCATCAACTCTTGCTCCTCGTCGAGAGAAGTTTCTCCTGCATAAAAGGCAGCTAACAATTGATCTAATCTTTCTTTATTCATAGCGGTTCAACTCCTCCTTTAATTCTTTTCTTAACCTTGATAATATCACTTTTACATTCACCTCTGTGAGACTCAGCTGCTGAGCAATTTCTTTTATACTCAATCCTTGTTGATGCCGACACACAAAAACATTTCGTTGGACCGAGGGTAAGGTTTCAAGCCATCGCATCATCACTTTCAACTGATACTTGGCTTGCATTTGTTGCTCAGCAGGCGAATCCTTGCTGGGAATAACAGCCTCATCAATAGAGATGCTATACCCTTTTCTCTGACGAGTTCGAAGCATATCGAGGGATATGTTTTTAACCAAAGTAGTGCAGTATGCCTCACTATTGCGTATGGCATGTAGGCTATCTTTGATTCCCCACAACTTGACATAAGTTTCTTGCACGGCATCTTCTGCATCTTCACTGTGTTTGAGTAGGCAAAAGGCAACACGGTACAGTTTTAACTTATGGGGTAAGTATTCTGCTTTAAACTCGTTGGCTGTCATTTATTCAAATAATAGTTTACAAAGCCTAGGTTGTTTGAATCTAGACTTCCTTTTAGCCATACCAGCGCACCCTCATCTTCTTCACCACTCAAGATTACCATCTCACTGATGATATGGTCTTTGGCTTTGATCAAGATGTGAGCGAACTCATCCTCCTCTACACTCTTCACTAAGGTTTCATACTCTCCATCGGGTTTTATGGCTTCAATATCTTTATTAAAAGCTTGGATTAAACTTTTATCACACTCATCTAAACTAAGTATCTGAATTTCTTCAATTCCATATTGCTGAACATCTTTGCCCATAGAAGAAAGCATCTTCTTATCTAGATTGAGCACGGTTACATCGGGTTTACCTTTGTATTTATCAATCAGTTTGGTAAAGTTTTGTGCTTTGAGCAAAGGAGTACAAAGCACGAACAACAAGAGGATATATAACTTTTTCATATTATCTGACATTTTAAATTTGATTCTATTTCTTTTTTAGAGGCCTTCTATGAAGAAGACGCATCTCTATGAAAAAGGTTACAGCAAGAGCGCTATTATTTTAGAAGAAAATGGAATGCTAGGTATCCATCACAACCCTTTGTAATAATTCCAACTCATATTCAAAGCCAAAAGGAGAAATAGAAGGATGAGATAGATGGGTTTCCACTGTTTTTTCATTGCTGGGAGAAAGGTTTCACGTCCTTGGATGACATCTCGCAGCATCCACAAGGCACTGCATAAGATAAGGAGATGAGTAAGGAGTGCCAAAGGATTTGTCCAAAGGGCTTCGCTCCAATGCCCTTGCAGCATCAAGAGGGTAGCCCGTGTTGTGCCACATGCAGGGCACGGTATATGATAAATGGTTTTAAAGGGGCAATATGTCAGGCGAGAAGCGACTTCGGGAAATAGAAAGAAAAAAAGGTATCCACAGCCTAGTAATACAAGGGCTATGATATACCTTTTTCTAAATTTTAAATCTGTGGGATTAACGAGCATTTTGTAAAAACAGTTCATAGTTTTTCTCTTTGGTTTTATCCATAATCAAAAACCAATCGATAATAGTCCAAACACCCAAACCACCACAAGTTATTAGTTTTAAGATGCCAAGTCCTATATCTCCCAACATAAATCGGTCTATTCCCAAAGAACCAACAAAGATGGAGATGATCAACATCACGATAGGGTTCTTATACGGAAGTATTTGCAATAATCTAAATTTATCATCATCCACATGAGCTAGCTGATCTCGCATAACAAATAGGTGTTGAGACGTAAATTTATCATTCATCGTTGAGATAAAAAGGTCAATTCTAGTTTGATCCATACTCTTGTTTATTAAATATATTTTTCGTTTGAGTATAAAAATAAGGTATTCCACTCACTTATAGCAAGAATAGTACACCTATTATTATAATAAAGTATTATTTGCTTACAATTCTTCTTAAAAGAGAGGTTTTCCATTACAAATGAGAGGCAATAAGGCCCTCATTCTTCATCGGAGAGGCGCATTCTATCGAGCAGGGTAATGTATCTATTCTGAACGGATATCAAACCGAGGTCTTCTAGCTCGGTTAGTGAACGGATTAACGACTGCCTACTTACCCCAAAATTATCGGCCAACTCCTGCCTAGTGAGTTTCAACTCTATTTGATCACTATCTCCATGGGCTTCAGATAAGGTTAGGAAGAATTGTGCCAACTTTCCCCTCAAGCTCCTCAGAGAAAGGAAGTGAATCTTATCACTCAAAAAGCGATTCACATCGGATACAATACGAATAAAGTTGAACAGCAACCGATCATTTCCCTGAATAGCACGCAGAAACTCTTGTTTGTTCATCTTGAGCAAGACAACATCATCATCGGGAATCACATTGACAGGAAACACGTTTTCTGTTGCAAAGAGCATAGCAGGAGCAAGAATTCGTCCTTCTCCCATCTTCTCAATCTGAATAAACTTACCCGAGTCGGATACCATTCGGGCTATTACATTCCCCTTCAATACCACGAGCAAATGCGTACACGAATCTCCCATCAAAGCAATAACATCGTGTTTGGTATATTCTTCGATTTTGTAATTATAGAGTGTCAAGAAGTTTTCAATTCCTCCTTGAAACATGCCCTCGAATAAAGAAGACCGAGAGAGAACCTCTCTTATTTTTTGCTCATCCATAATGCACTATATGATCAGTTTACTATTTAAAGTTGGAAAGATATAGAAACCTAAGTAGAAGAGATAATTTTTTTGATTCTTTAATGGAATAACTCGATACAAAACCAAGTAAATAATGTTAGATACAGAAGAATAGTGCTTTCGTTCTATCTGGTTATCGAACTTGGAGAGAAGGAATAAAGATTTTTAAATGATTTTATAGAATGTCACATAGGCGACAGTTATTCCCCTTACCATTGCATTACTTTGCTATACAATTTAGAATATCAACAATATAAAGTATACAGATTATGGAAAATATGTTTTGTTTTCAATGTCAAGAAACAGCAAAGAATCAGGGTTGTACAATAAAAGGTGTGTGTGGAAAAGATTACATTACTGCCAACGCCATGGACTTACTTATTTTTACGCTACAGGGTATCTCAGTAATTACTACCGAACTTAGAGCAAAGAGTGTAAGCTTTGCCGAAAAGAGTGTTAATGCTTTTGTGAGAGATGCTTTATTCTGCACCATCACCAATGCAAACTTTGATGAAAACAGTATCAAAGAGCGTATTACTGCAGCTCTAAAATTAAGAGATGAGTTGAAAGCGATTGCGAATGAAAAGGGAATCAACCTTCCTTCTTTGGATGCTTTAAATTGGCATACTACAGTAGATAAGTATGATGTTACTGCAAAAGTTGTAGGCGTGCTCAAAGAAAAAGATGAAGATATTCGCTCTCTTTCCGAGCTTACTATCTACGGACTAAAGGGTATGGCTGCTTATGCCGAACATGCTGCTCGCCTAGGTTATGAAGATGCAGAGATTGATGCTTTTATGCAGAAAGCTCTCAACGATATCATTTTGAAAAATCGTTCAGTGGAAGAGCTTATCGGATTAGTATTGGAAACTGGTAGCTTTGGGGTTAAAACGATGGCTCTACTAGACAAAGCTAATACAGAAAGCTATGGTAACCCAGAAATCACAACAGTCAATATCGGGGTAAGCAACAAACCTGGTATCTTGATTAGTGGTCACGACCTTAAAGATATGGAAGAGCTACTCAAACAGACAGAAGGTACAGGTGTAGATGTTTATACGCACAGTGAAATGCTTCCAGCCAACTATTACCCCAAGTTCAAGAAGTACAAACACTTCGTGGGCAACTACGGTAATGCATGGTGGAAACAACGTGAAGAGTTTGAATCATTCAATGGTCCTATCCTATTCACAACCAACTGTATCGTACCTCCTTCAAAGAATGCAGGTTATGCCGATAAAGTATTTACAACCAACTCTACAGGCTTCCCTGGATTTACATACATCAAGGAAGATGAAAATGGAAAGAAAGACTTCTCACAAATCATTGAACTAGCAAAAACTTGTAAGGCTCCTGAAGGTATAGAAGAAGGAACTATAGTGGGTGGTTTTGCTCACAACCAAGTCATACAGCTAGCTGATAAAGTGGTTGAGGCTGTCAAAGCAGGAGATATTCGTAAGTTTGTAGTTATGGCTGGTTGCGACGGACGTATGAAAGCTCGTGGTTACTACACAGACTTTGCTGATGCTCTACCCAAAGATACCGTTATCCTTACAGCAGGTTGTGCCAAGTATCGTTACAACAAATTGCCTCTAGGAGATATCAATGGTATTCCAAGAGTATTAGATGCTGGTCAGTGTAATGATAGCTACTCGTTAGCTGTAATTGCTATGAAACTTCAAGAAGCATTCGGACTAGAAGATATCAACGATCTTCCTATCGTGTACAACATTGCTTGGTACGAACAAAAAGCAGTTATTGTACTTCTAGCTCTACTTAGTTTAGGTGTTAAAAACATCCACTTAGGACCCACACTTCCTGCTTTCCTTTCTCCAAACGTGGTAAACGTATTAGTTGAAAACTTTGGAATTAGTGGCATCTCAGAAGTAGAAGATGACCTAGAAGCATGGATTGCATAAAACGACTTTTTTGATCCGATTCTAAATAAGTGATAGGTTATAAATAGAATAATAACTCACTCAAATTATGGCAGTAAAGAGCTCTCTTTGCTGCCATTTTTATTATCTTACCAATACATACCGTAAAAGAATGTCCTATGAAAAAGTTCATACTAACAACCTTGACTTTAGTGCTATTAATCACTTCTACCTCACTCTTCTCTTCTACCGATAGCACGCAAAAAGATGAATATGAAATTACAGCCTTCTACAAAAAAGAAAGAGTCCCCGATAACATCATCATTCTAAACAACTGGGATGATGTGATTGATGCCAAAAACTACCTCGTACAATCCTCAGACAACGATATAAAATCAGGGGAATATCAGGTTACCCGAGTAGCCGACAACCTCTACAAAGTAGAAGACTTCCTGCACCCTTTCTACTTCAAAACAAAATGGTGTAGCGAATGGGGCACCCGTAAAAAAGCTCAAATCGTAGTGGACGGATATTGGGAGAAGAAAGGGAAAATAATATTTAAGAGATAAGTGGTTTGATTTATATAGTAGGAATGCCTATGCTTTGTAAATCTTTTACTTACAGCTATTAGACTATTTCCCAACCCAAAAAACAGCTTTTCTTTCTATCCCTAGATTTCTTCTTATCTTTGCAGCCAATTCAAAAAAACAAACCTCCTTACCCGCTACTGGGGTGTAGGACGTGTGCTTGGTCAACCACGTAAAAAACAAGAATATATGAAAGAAAAAGTATCTGTCCCATTCATGTTGATGGGCATTGTGTTTAATGTCTGCCTTATTGCAGCCAATCTTTTTGCAACAA
>NZ_DYYK01000074.1:0-5727 GCF_020741705.1 Bacteroides coprosuis | reverse complement strand
AAATAGGCTATCTTATTCTTTATTAAAGATAGCCTACTCATAATTATTTCTATTAAACTTTTAACTAGGTATTTCTATATTGGGGATCTTTATCAACTTCGTATCCATCTTATGCCTATCCATATATTTCTGGATAAAAGCATACGTATCAGGGCTAATGACCTCATCTCCTTTAGGAAAATCATTATACACAATGGTATCAATAACTATTCCTCTATTTAAGCAAGATTCTATCGTTAAAAGCGTATGATTTAAACTACCCAACTTAGGAGATGTTACAAGGATTATAGGTAGTTTCTCATCTTTAATAAAATCTATTGTTAAATAATCATCCTGAATAGGTACCATTATACCGCCTGCACCTTCTAGAAGGACAACATCATATTTAGACAGAAGAGAATTAGTACATTCATTAATCTTGGCTATTGAAATTTCTTTTCTATCAATACGAGCTGCCAAATGAGGTGAACAAGGATAGGTGAAAATATAAGGACAAGTGTGGCGATTTTTATCAACATCTAGCAAGGGCAACCCCATCAACTTACGATGCATTTCTATATCTTCTGAAACTTCAACATTCCCGGTCTGAATAAGCTTTTGGGTAATCACTTTTTTACCCTCTTGCATCATTTGATTAGCTAAATAACCAGTAGCTATACTTTTACCTACATTAGTATCAATTCCTGTCACAAAATAAACTTTTTTCATTTTATCGTTTTTTTAATCCTATGTAAATAGGATGATATGTTAACTGTATCTTATTTTTATTTTCAAATAAGCATTCGTACTTGACACAGAAGTCCATGAATGCCTTTTTTGTCCAAACTCGACTAAAACCGCCATTTACTCCCGTTTGTTTCAAATGATTCAAAACATCTAAGACAGAGTTAAAGGAAAGAGTAATGAATTCTTCTTGAAGAAATAAAATCTCATACTTCTGCTGAAAGAGAATTTGTAAATCCACCAAAGAATAATATGGCAGTCCTACTCCTGTTATTTGCCGAATCTCTCTCATATTGCTAGGTCCAAAGGTGGATAAGAAGACATAAGCGTTATTATTTAAAGACTGGTTTATTTTATTAATAAAAGAGGGTAAATTTTCAAACCATTGAATACAAGAACTAGAAACCAATAAATCCAATTCTTTAGGAAGTTCTATCTGTTCGGCATCTCCTATCCTATACTCATAAACCTGATTTCTTAGTAAGGGTTGAAGAACTTCTTCAAGATGCTTATTTATGTCGTTTAAAAAGTAAATAGATGGGTAATGCTGTAAAATATGATGAGTTAAAAATCCTGTACCACACCCTACTTCTAGAACTCTGCCTAATAAAGAAGACTTAGCCAAATAAGGGGACAACAAAGAATATAATTTTTGTGCAATTTGTCTTTGCGCAATTGCATGATCATTATAAGAATTAATGCTCTTCTCAAATTTTTTCTGAACGAGTTCTATATCTATCATAAATATTGATTTATTAATTTTTGGAAAGGAATAAAATGAGCTGCTTCCACACAGTCATAATCAAATCTCTTCCAAGCATTTATTAAGTTTGAAGGAGGAAAGATCAAATCATTATTACCTATAACTATTTTATCCCATTTGTAACAAATTGTATTTTGAGCTTTCTCAACCCTTTGTTGATATTCAAACAACTCTATTCGTTGCTCCTCAGTACTGCGTTGTGGTAAGAGCTGAGCTAATTCTTCTAATCTTTTATTTCCACCCATCATTCTCCTAAAAAACTTTACTCTAAACCTTTCATCATAATGATCCAATGTAGCTTGAAATAAAGATGAGGGAATTCCTACGTTATCATCTATAGGATGAATGGTTCCATTTACAGCCAAAGCATATACCACTCGAGGTAATTCCTGCAAGTATAAATTGGCTACATATACACCGAATGACCACGCAATTACTTTTATCACAGAATAAGGAGCCGTTAAGGATTTTAAATCTATATCTAACTCTGTATAATCACTTAAGATCAAAATATCATACTCTAAAATATCTATACCTTGGATAATATTTTCATCACATCCCCAGCCATTAAATATGAGCAGAAGACTTCCGTTATTCTCTTTTTTAGTCCAATAAGGCTTCATGAATTTTCTGCATTTGATGTGGCTTAAGAGCCGCTGTTAATGAAAAGCGAATTCTTGGTTGACGAAGCGGAACAGATGGATAACGAATGGGAGAAACCCAAAGACCTGCATGACGCAATTTATCTGAGTAGCTAAGACATTCATTGTTATTCCTCATTATTAGAGGAATAATTTGAGACTCACCCACTACATTTTTATTGGGTAGCCAACTTCTAAAATCTTCTGTTATTTTTCGGAGATATAACCTTTCCTCTTTCATCTTCAGCATCTTCTTAAAAACAAACTGAGACCATAAGGAACTAACTGGAGCTCCAGCAGTTGTAAAAATAAACGAACGAGACTTATTTATCAGCCATTCTTTGGTTTCTAAGTCTGTAATAATAAAACCTCCTTCAGAGGCTAAGGCTTTACTTAATGTACCTACTAAATAATCCACTTCGGAAAGAGCTCCTTTTTCTTCAGCCAAACCTAATCCATGATTTCCCACAACACCAATAGCATGAGCTTCATCTAAATAAAGTTTAAAAGAATACTTGTTTTTCAGTAATAAAAGACGCTCTAAATCCACAAAATCACCATCCATACTAAACAGACTCTCTGTAACAACATATATATTTTCATACAGTGAATGATACTCTTTTAAAAGACGCTCTAAATGATTAGAATCATTATGTCTATATCTCATCCATTTACAACCACACAGCCGTAACCCATCAATAATACTTGCATGAACTAATTTATCCGCTAAAACCAAATCTTCTTTATTGGTTAATGCAGGCAGAACACCCAAATTAGCATGATAACCACTGTTATAAACCAAACACTCCTTACCATATTGAATTCCGATAAATGTTTCCAACTCTTCTTTACACCAAGAATTACCAGTTAATAGTCTAGAAGAAGTAGCTCCCATTAAAAACTCTTCACGTGCTAATCCATCCAAGAACTCTTTTTGCCAATCTAGCCGACTACTAATTCCTAAATAATCATTGGAAGATAAATTGATGTATGACTTTCCACCTATTAATATTTCGTTGGCACAATAGCAAGAAGGAGTAAGATTTCTAGCTAAACCGTTCTTTTTTAACTCTTGCAGCTCTTCCCTCATACCAAATAGTCTTGAACTGTTTTACAAAACTGAGAAGTAAGCTGATGCAATTGTTCTGAAGTTATTACATAAGGAGGCATCATATAAATAAGTTTACCAAAAGGACGAATCCAGATTCCTCTATCCACAAACATTTTTTGTAAAACTTCTAAATTAACCTCCTCTTCTACTTCTACAACACCAATAGCACCTAATACACGCACTTCTTTAACACCATTCAAAGAGTTCAGCGAATTTAATTCTATTTTTAATTGAGCCTCTATCTTTGATATTTTATCAAGGATATTATACTTTTCAATTAAATCTAAACTTGCATTGGCTGCCGAACAAGCTAAAGGATTTCCCATAAATGTAGGACCATGCATAAAAACACCTGGATATCCATTTGATATTACTTGAGCTACTTTATGAGATGTTAATGTCGCTGCAAATGTGATGTATCCAGAAGTCAGAGCCTTCCCTACACACATTATATCAGGAGTAATTTGAGACCATTCACAAGCAAACATTTTTCCAGTACGACCAAAACCTGTAGCTATTTCATCTACGATTAATAGAATATGATATTCCTTACAAAGTTTTCTCAACCCAGAGAGGTAATTAGGATGATAAAAACGCATACCACCAGCTCCTTGAACAATGGGTTCAATAATAAAAGCTGCTATCTCTTTATGATGATTTGTAAACAGATCACGAACAGCATCTAAATCGGATTCATTCCAAATTCCATCAAATTTAGTAGTGGGTTTGGGTACAAAGAACTGTGCAGATAAAGTCTGATTAAAGATATGGTGCATCCCTGTTACAGGATCACAAACAGACATTGGATGCCATGTATCCCCATGATATCCTGAACGAACTGTAGCAAACTTACATTTTTTAGGTTGCTCCACACTATACCAGTATTGTAAAGCCATTTTTAAAGCGACTTCTACAGCCACAGAACCAGAATCACTGTAAAAAACATGATCTAAACCTTTTGGTGTCATTTGAATAAGACGTTTAGCTAATTTTACTGCAGGTTCGTGGGTTATGCCACCAAACATAACATGACTCATTTTATTTAACTGAGTAGTAATTGCTTCATTCATATATATATTATTATAGCCATGAATTACTGCCCACCAAGAAGACATACCATCAATCAACCTCCTACCATCACTCATATTTAGATATACACCACTAGCAGATTCTACCAAATAACAAGGAATAGGTTTAGTAGGAGACGTATAAGGATGCATAATATGCTTTACATCAAAATCGAGAAGTTCTTGTGCTTTATCTGTTATATTACAATTCATAATTCAAGCTTTTAAAGTGCTGTATATCATCATCTATATTTAGCCCAGCAGTAGTTAATAAATCTCCCACCATAGAAGCACTAATACCACATCGAAGAGCTTTGTCTTGAATGTGTTGAATGCGTATTCTACCACCTGCAAAACGAATATCAGCTTCAGGATTTAATATTCTAAAAATGGCAAATGTGCGTAAAATTTCATCATCTTCTAATGAAGGTAAAGACTCTAATGGAGTACCAGGAATAGGAATTAAAATATTCATTGGAATAGAAAGAATATTCATTTTTTGAAGAAATAAAGCCATTTCTACTCTCTGCTCCATAGTCTCTCCCATACCAATAATTCCACCTGAACACAACTCCATACCAACTTCCCTTGCCCACTTTAGAGTGTTCAATTTATCATCTAAAGTATGAGTCGTACACAATGAAGAGAAAAAAGAAGGAGCTGTTTCAATATTACAATGGTATCGCCTAACTCCAGCATCATACAGCTCTTGTAAATCCTTTTTAGACAAAAGCCCCATAGATGCGCAATAACGTATTTGTGGAACAGCTTTTCTTACATTTTGGTAGGCTTTAGAGACTCTACTTAAATTGAGAGAAGATAGCTTTCTACCACTCGTAACTAGAGAAAACATAGTAACTCCTTTCTCCGAAGCCAACTTAGCACGATCTAAGACTTCTTTTTCATCGATAAAATCATAAACTTCAACATCAGTTTGATGATGCATAGATTGACTACACCATTTACAGTTTTCAGAACACTTACCTGACTTTGCATTCATAATCATGCAAGTCGTCATTTTCCGACCTAAATAATGCTCTCTTAAATCATTGGCTAATTGAAATAACTCAGAATCTGAGTACGTACGAAGTATTTCTAACGCTTCCTTTAAATTTAATCGATAACCCTTAATTATTTTTTGCTTCATTTTTATGTATAAAAAAGTCCTTATCAATCAGCTGATTGATAAGGACAATATGACAAAGGGAAACCTACTCTTTCTATCAAAGAAAGGGCAACTTCCATATTATTATTTTCGATAATTTCTAATAAAACAGTTTGTTCTAAGACATCCTCTTCCCAAGGTATGTCCCAATCAAGAAGTAATCCTAATAAAGAATCAATAGTAAAAAAACGAATTGTATCATTCTTATTCGACCCAGGTTGTTGAAGAAGTGTGTCTTTAAACGCAGTAATAGACAT
>NZ_DYYK01000073.1:0-4356 GCF_020741705.1 Bacteroides coprosuis | reverse complement strand
CAACTCTCTCTTTTCCACATCTTGTAGAAGTAGGAATACTAAATGCATCGGGGACTACCCTCAACACATTTGAATTTCCAATGCTAGAAAAAGTAACCGAAAAATGGAGTACTACCTACTTCAAGTTTATGAAGGAGGGCAGCATTGTCATACCTAAACTTACCGAAGTAAAAGTGCTAGAATTCAAAGGTGCTGGTTGGGCAGGTGATGGTATTAATATGCCGCTTACTAATCTAGACCTATTTAGTGAACTTAAAAAAGTAGAAACAGTCATTATTGAAAACTGGGGCAACCTAGTAGATTACAAAGGACTAAAAAATATAATCCCTACTCTTGAAAAAGAAAATTGGAAAGTAAAAAACAATAAATACAATCCTACTTTTGAGCAAATGCTCAATGGCGACTATGTACAAAAATAGACTTCTATAATATTTTAGCATATCTATTATTAAGTGAAAAAGGGTTGCTTCCTAGCGTGGAAGCAACCCTTTTTAAAATGAATATATTATAAAAAATCAGATGTCCATTACATTATGTTTTCTACACAAGGGATAATCTTAGCACTCTTAGGATAAACCAAATCTCCTACTGACGTACGAGAAAAAGCACTCTCATGAATTACTTCTATACCCTCTCCTAACTCTAAATCGGACAATCTACAACAGTGCGTAAAAGCTTGATCTCCCACTACTTTCACTGTAGATGGCACCGAGATCGACTTAATGCTATAGCAACAGTAGAATGCTGCAGGACCTATTTCTTCGAGTCCATTATAAAGTTTCACTTCAGATAGCTTTTCGCAAGGATAAAACGCTCTCAAGCCAATAGATTTAATTTGATCAGACCAATCTACACGCTCCAAAGCACGACAAGCACTAAAAGCATAATCAGAAATCACCTTTAAGCTCTTAGGGAAAGTAACTGATTTAAGAGCCTCAACATCAGAAAAAGCCTTAAACGCAATCGTTTCTACACCTTCGGGAATCTCGTAATGCTCACCTTTCTTAGCACAAGGGTAACAAATAAGAGTTTTCATATCGCCAGAATACAACACTCCATCTACCGATTTAAAATTGGGGGATTTAGATGTTATTGATTCCAGATTTAAGCACTTATCAAAAGCAGCCTCGCCTATCCCTACAAGAGATTCGGGTAGTTCTACATGAGTCAGTAGGCAACCCATAAAAGACTCTTCACCTATTGCTCGCAATGTAGAAGGGAGTTTTAATGTTTTAATAGGAGTTTGATAAAAAGCACCTGGATGAATTTCCAATAAGCCCTCGGGCAAATCTAGTTCTTCAAAGCCACATCCTTCAAAAGCTGAAGAATGAATCTCTCTTAAAGTACTTGGAAAGGTGATTTTTTTGAGTTGTGAATTTCGTAAAAAAGCTTGACGTCCAACAGTAGTTACACCTTCAGGGATGTCATATTCTTTAATATACCAAGCAGCCTCAATCAAGTTTGTTTTATAGGGCGAATATTTCACCCCCTGGTCATCGATAAAAAAAGAATTCTTCGTCATAGTATAAAGATTTAAGTTAAGTATTCTACCAAGGTTAAAGTCAGTCCATCTATAAAAAAGATATTTCTTATTCTTTTCTGTTGTATCGTATAATCCACCCACTCCTAAGTCTAGCTATAAAAGAGAATAGAAAGATTGAAACGAAGAAAGCAGAAAAAAGAATAGCACTATCCTTTTTTGTATATTATTAATACCGTAACCCAAGCTATTTTATAATAAAAAGATAGATTCATGGTCCGATAGTTGAACTATACTTACTACAATATAACAATTTGTTTAAATATTAAGTATTTTTAAGACCATTATTTCATACAAAAATTTTGATATTTCAATCCTATACTCCTCTATAAAAAGAAGTAAGATAGCCTTTCCAAACGAATTCAAATATTTTGTTACTAGAAGTGATTGCTATCCAATAATTAGCCACAAAACAGTCTATTATACAGACACATCGTTATTGCCCAAAAAGTCGCTTTATAAAAAAGCAACACGAAATCTATTTAGAGAGATAAAGTGAAGAAGTATTTTGACAAAAATACCTATCCAAAATCAACTTATTTACATCATTTTATGGATGGCCTGTTTAGGAGGAACAAACCCAATAAACATCGGGATCAAAAGACTGCTTGATCGGTGTCAAGACATTACGATGACACCGACATGTCATTCTCATGTCGGTGTCAGAATCATACTAACCATCACCCTAGATATTTATTATAAATCTTAGTATTATCCATCCATAAATGCCAGTCAAATGATTAACTTTGTTAGAACAATAATTCTCTAAGAGAAAACAAGTAACGCATTTAAAAGACACAACATAAAATGGAAAATTTAATTCCTCTTCTATCAATAACCTTCTTTGGCAACTTATATCTACAAGGAGATGAAGTCTATCCTGAGTTCGATACAATCAATCCTGCTTTTAGGAACTTCCATACGATTAGTTTTTGGCAACTAGACCCCGATGATTATAAAAAGCCTCCTTTATTAAAAGCTCTAACACCCACTGATTGGTTTGCTTTTTTGAAAGAATTGGGTTGTAAAGGTGTTCGCTTATTGTGTATCTACAGCACTCGGGATGAAAGCCAAGAAGCCCCTATTTTAAATAAGGGTAGATGGATGATTGAAACAATGTTTTCAGACCATTCTTGGTGGTGGTATCCAAAGGTAGATGGTGCAGAAACAGCAAAAAGTGGCACTATGAGATTAGTATCCAACGAAGATGCTCCTATTCTAAACATGGGAGAAAGCCATCAATCTGCCAAAAAGAAATTGAAGATTGCTCTTCAAAAAGCTTTAGATTTCTCTCTCGACCATGCTAATTCTTTTGATGGAGATATTTGGGCTCGTATGTTTCATTCGGCTATCGAACTATTGGATGACAATCATATTTATAAAACGCTTCAAGAAAGCAACTATAATTACAACTGGCTGCCCATGGATGAACTCTCTACCTCGGCACACCAACTGGTTTTTGCAGCTTATAAAGCAAATGTATTTGGAGGTTCTAGCTCTTGGCTTGATCAAGAATTTGAGTCAGAAGAGGTTGACAAAGAATTTAGACAGGTGTCTAATCAGCTATATACTGCTATGAACAATGCTTATCTTGCAGTAGCCAACAGAGCAGGTTAAAACAAAATAGAATCTGGTAAGGTACTCTTAAATAGATACAAAAGAGTATATTTAAGAGATTATGAGAGGAGCTAACTGAATTTTAAAGAAGAATCGGGTATGATTAATGAGGAAATCTATAAAAGCATCAATACAAAAGAAGCAGTAAAGCAAAATTCGATCATGGGAATAATTCCCCGCCCTATCGATAAAGACTGGATGGATATGAAGAGAGTTGCAAAACAGCTAGATAACTATCCAGAGTTTAAACTGATTGGAATAAAAAAAGCTACTGAAGATTTTAATTCCGATCATCTTTTGGGAGATTTTGCGTATGATGCCCTCATCTGTTACAAAGAATCGGAACACTTAATCCGTATAACTGCCTATACAACGAAACGAATCGACTTCTCAACTCTTGCCTTTGGAGATCATATTCTGGCAGAAGATATACAAGAGGCTTTACATCAGCCCTATTATCTAGAAACGGATTGTATCTTTTCTGAATACCCACTTCTCTCTTATCATTTTCAATTAAAAGTGCTGGCTGCCTTGGTACCCCATGCCTCCTTAATGATTGATTTTTCTTTGCAGTTGGCAAGTTCTACTTCTTGGCTTCAGTGGGTAGCCTCCTCATCTATAGAACCTTCTATCGACTATCTTTTTAAGATAAATACTACCTATAAAAAGATTTCGGAGGAGAAGACTGAATATTGGTTTAAGACCGCTGGATTAAAAAGATGTGGCTCTGTAGAACTCAAAATTCTAAATTTCACAGAATATCCCCAAGAAATGTTTCAGCTAATTCTCGCTTCTGCACGAGAGTTTATCGTCAACCCACAAGGAGAAAATGCCGTTTTCCACGTAGGGAAACACATCAATCTCTGCTGGATACGTTGGGAGGAAGCTTTTATGCTCATCTCACCTTCCATACTAGGAGGATTAAAAGATAGAGAGCAAGCTCAAGATAGTTTTTACCTAAAAGAACCTTCGGGTATTCTGTTTGCTGTTCAAGATGGCAACCTACATTCTCCCCAAATCTATGGCACTACATTGCAAGGCGATAATGCTTTATATGATATGCCAAGCGAAGAACACCGAATTCAAAAAACAGCTGGTGAGCGCCTACCTTTCTTTCTTCAAGTATTTGATACTTGGCAAAAAAACTTTTCTGATCTAGATGAACAAGAGTGGGGTTTCTTTCTTTTACTAGCCATACC
>NZ_DYYK01000072.1:0-28383 GCF_020741705.1 Bacteroides coprosuis | reverse complement strand
CGTTCTACTTGACCGACTACTTCCAATTTAAAGGATAAAGTATAATCCTTTTGCGTGCGTTTAACATACTGACTTTTTGATTCTTTCATTCTATTCATCTTTTTGTTGTAACGCTATATTAGGACGAGACAAGTTTAATAAATAAATAGAGAGGTTACCTTGATTTGGGGTAACCTCTTTTTCTTTGAAAGAGCTCTATTCTGACACCGACAAGACAACGACATATCGGTGTCAAAGTATTGTCATGTCGGTGTCATGATACAAACTGGGGTCTGTAAAACAGGGCTTTAGTGTAGGCTTATAATATGCGTTTAAAAAATAGTTTAAAGAAAAGCCCCCCGTTTAGCAGCGCTAAACGGGGGGCTTTGTATTGTATAACTATAAATTATCTTATAGTGGAATATATTCTACGAATGCTTCCATTGCTTCATACGAAGCAAGTCCTAAATTGTCATATAAAGCAGCAGTACCTCTGTTTCTATCTTCACTACGTTGCCAGAACAAACGTTCATCATTACCTAAGAAAGGAGCACTTTCCATCTGAGATTGATGTTTAAGAATAGAGTTACGTTTCGCTCTTAGCTCTTCAGGGCTAATCGGTACAACCATTTCAATGTTTTCAATTTCCCATTCAGCCCAAGCGCCACGATACATCCAAATGCGGCAATCATCTAGCCATTTAGCTCCTGCTTGTTTTTCTAAGTCAATAGCAGCTAATACTGTATCGGTACATACTTTGTGAGTTCCGTGTGGATCAGCAAGGTCACCAGCTACAAAAATTTGATGAGGTTTTACTTCTTGAAGTAAGGCACGAACAATCTCAACATCTTTTTCACCTAGAGGGTTCTTTTGAATTCTACCTGTTTCATAGAAAGGTAGATCTAAGAAGTGGCATCTGTTTAGAGGAATATTATTGTATGTACATGCTGTACGTGCTTCACCACGACGGATTAGTCCTTTGATTGTTAATACATCTCTGGTATCTATATCTCCATCTTTTTTATTGTGTAGGAATTCACGAATCTCTTTGTACTTATCATTAATAACTTCATCTTTACTTTCATTGAAGATTTGGTTGAAGCCATTGATGAAATGTAAGAAACGTACTACTTCTTCATCACCTACAGCAATGTTTCCAGAAGTTTGGTAAGCTACGTGTACTTCGTGGTTTTGTTCTACTAAACGGCGGATAGTTCCTCCCATAGAAATAACATCATCATCAGGGTGTGGTGAGAATACTACAACACGTTTAGGGTATGGTTTCGCTCTTTCTGGGCGATAAGTATCATCTGCGTTTGGTTTACCTCCTGGCCATCCAGTAATTGTTCTTTGTAAATCATTAAATATTTTAATGTTTGCATTATAGGCAGAACCATAAAGAGCAAGAAGCTCACTTAAGCCATTTTCGTTATAATCCTTATTGGTTAGTTTAAGAATTGGTTTGTTTATTAATTGGCAAAGCCATACAATAGCGCTACGCACTAGTTTGTCATTCCAATCACATGATGTTACTAACCATGGGTGTTTGATACGTGTTAGTTTGTCTGCAGCAAGTAAATCAATTACTACACGTGTATTGCTATGAGTTTGTAAGAATGTTGCAGGAATAACATCAGATACTTCACCTTCTACAGATTTTTTAATAATATCTGCTTTTTCATCTCCCCAAGCAACTAAATAGATTTTACTAGAATCTAGTATGGTTTCTATACCCATTGTAATAGAGCTAATAGGTGTTTTTTCCACACCACCAAATATCTTTGATGCTTCATCATGAGATGTGCTATCTAATAAAATAAGGCGAGTAGTTGAGTTTAGGCGTGAACCTGGTTCGTTAAATGCGATATTACCTAATCTACCAATTCCTAAAAGAGTAATATCTATTCCACCTACTTCTTGAATTTTTTGTTCGTATTGAGCACAATGTTCAAATATAAGGTCTTTTTCAATTGTTCCATTAGGTGAGTAGATGTTTGCTGGATTAATATCTACATGATCCAAGAACATCTCTTTCAATTCATTTAAATTACTATTAATAGCATCTGATGCTAATGGATAGTATTCGTATAAATTAAAAACAATTACATTTTGGAAGCTTAGACCTTCTTCTTTGTGCATTTTTATTAATGCTTGGAATATGCTGCGAGGTGTGTCACCACCAGTCAAAGCTAAAACGCAATTGCGGCCAGTTTTCTGTTTGTCACGAATTGTTTGTGCAATATCACAAGCAATTTTATTGGCTCCTTCTTCGAAGGATTCAAAAATGTCTGTAGGTAGCTTTTCTAATCTAGTTAGGACAGATTTCTCAAAAGCATTTTCTGGACGGTAGTATTTCGGAGATACACGGTTCAGAGTTATTTGAGAACTTAAGTTAGTTTTCATAAATTCTATAATAAAGTATTGTTAGATTTGATTACTATGTAATGTTAGTATCACAAAGATACTAAAGTTGTTTATGAATAGAACTACCTAGAAATAGGTATTGTTGAGGGTTCTATCTTTTTTTAACAATTATTTGATTTAAAGATTCTTAATGAATTGAAAGGATTCTGAATCTTTCCATACGGGAAAATTTTCTCTAAAGGTTGATAACGAATATTTAGACAAATTAACAGTTTGGTATTCTTCTTTGTTTTCCTCTATTGTGCTCATTGTTCGACCTTTAGCATCGAATAGAATACTTTTACCATTATAGATTAATTGATTACCATCAATGCCTATTCTGTTAACTCCACATACAAAGGATTGATTTTCAAGCGCTCTGGCTTTTAATAATGAGTCCCAAACATCAATCCTACTTTTAGGCCAGCTAGCAGAGTAGATTAATAAATCATACTCGTTATTAACATTTCGGCTCCAAACAGGAAAGCGTAAATCATAACAGATTTGAGGGCAGATATTCCACCCTTTGTAATGTATGATTATTTTACTTTTGCCTGCGGTATAATTATCGATTTCACCACTTAGTCGGAAGAGATGTTTTTTATCGTAATGATAAACTTTTTGTTCAGGAGTAATGAATAAAAAACGGTTGTAAAAAGATGGCTCTTCCTCTATTATTATGCTACCTGCTATGGCAAATCCATTGTCAGTAGCCATCTTTTTTAAAAACTGTATAGTAAGCCCATTCATAGGCTCGGCAAACTCTTTGCTTTTCTCTGTAAAACCTGTGGTAAACATTTCAGGAAGGACTACTAAGTCTGTTTGTCCTTTTAGTTTTAGAAATAGTTTTGAGAGATAATTGAGGTTCGCTTGTCTATCTAGCCAAGCTATATCCATTTGCACCAGAGTGAGCCTTAGATTTTCCATATTATCTATAGAACAAACTTCTCAGGGTTTTTCCCTTTAAAATCCTTAAAAAAGTCTTTGATGATCGGCATATCCTTTTCAATATCACCTGATGGTATAAATCTTTTTCCTATTTGGATTGTCTTTGTTCCATAATCGAGTCCTACTAAAATAATAGGTACGTTGGCGCCTTTTGCTATAAAATAAAATCCCTTTTTCCAGTTCGTATTTGCTTTTCTTGTGCCTTCGGGTGTGATTGCTAGATTAAAATAATCTGTTGAGGCAAATTTTTGGCTCATCTGATCTACTAGTGATGTATTTTTACTTCTATTTACAGGGATACCGCCAATAGCTTTAAAAAGAAGGCCTAAGGGGAAAATAAACCATTCTTTTTTCATCATAAAAGAAGCTTTTCTATTGTATGCAGCATAAAATATTTTACCCATCAATAAATCCCAATTAGAAGTGTGTGGGGCAACACAAATAACACATTTATCAGGAATCTCTACATCAAAAATAGCCTTCCAGCCCAAAAGACGATCAAAAATAAATTTAAAAAACTTTTGTTTCATATTTAAAAATTAGTTCACCGAAGTATATAAAAAATGAGGTTAGAAATATCTTAAAATCAATTAATATACCTCTAACCTCATTAATAAGTTTATAATTGTTAGCTAAGAGCTACAATATCAGCAATAATTTGACTTGTTTCTTCCGAAAAGTCTTCACGAAATTTTTTGTAATATTCTTTTACATTACCAGGCTCAGTATGACTGATTCTGCTAAGAAACTCATTTTTTGCATTGTAGATGCGAGTTAATATATCATCTACTTTGTTTTTATCTATTTCAGGATTAAGAAGCTCTTGCATCATGCTGTGCATAAATAGATCTTCTATGATAGCGTTTACATTTTTCTTCAGTTTTCTTCTACTAGCCATAACTTATTCTTTATATGGTGAAACATTATAGGCAAATATAACTCTTTTATCTATCAAAAGTTCCTTTTAGTAGGAATATATATTATTCAACAAAGTTATTGATTTGACTGTAAGATATTTAGAATATAATCTTTATCTTAGAGTTAATATGAAGCATATTTCATTTGGATGTCAACTGTGTAAATAGTACTTCATTTTTTTATAAAAAGCTCTATCTTTGCAACTTTGAAGTAATATTGTGTATAAAATCTACAATTTATGGGTATGCCCTACACATGGCAAATGAATTCTATAATTTCTTAATAGGTTAATATAGAGGTTGATATGTATGCTTTGTTTTTTGGCTTACTCTTTGTCAGATAAGATGTAGAGTAAAAGTAAGAACGTTTTTTAGATACAGTAAAATTGAATAATATGGGGAGTAATATGAAAGGTTTCCTTCATGGTAAGTTATCTTTTATAAAAGACAGGAAAGTTTTAATCTCGTTAATTGTAATTTGTTTAGGTATTGTAGTGTACTATTTAGTAACGCGTAAACCTAAAATAGTAGAGGTAAACCCTGTGGTTAGTATGGAACGAGTTAAAAAAACTGATGTATCTATTTATGGAGAATATGTTGGTCGTATTCGAGCTCACCAATTTGTTGAGGTTCGTGCTCGTGTAGAGGGGTATCTAGAGCAAATGTTATTTGCAGAAGGTAGCCCTATTGGTAAAGATATACCTTTGTTTATAATTGATCAAACTACATATAAGGCTAAAGTTAAAAAAGCAGAAGCTCAATTGAAGAAAGATCAAGCACTTGCTTTAAAGGCAAAAAGGGATTACGAACGTATTAAGCCTTTATATGCTCAAAATGCAGCTAGCCAGTTGGACTTAGATAATGCTGAGGCTGCTTATGAAAGTGCTCAAGCTTCAATGGATATGAGTAAAGCCGATCTGGATCAAGCCAGACTTGAATTAAGTTATACTGTTGTAAAATCGCCTATAGCAGGACAAATAAGTCAACGTAGTGCGGATTTAGGAACACTTGTAGGTCCAGGTGGAAAATCTCTTTTAGCTACTATTGTGAAAAGTGATACTGTATTAGTAGACTTCAGCTTGACTGATTTGGATTACCTACGTAGTAAAAAGCGTAATGTCAATTTAGGAAAAAGAGATTCTACTCGCTCTTGGCAGCCTAATGTTACGATTACGATGGCTGACCAATCTATTTATCCTGAAAAAGGATTTGTCGATTTTGCCGAACCTCAAGTTGATCCCAATACGGGTACATTTAGTGTGCGTGCAGAAATACCCAATCCCAATGGAATTTTATTGCCCGGACAATCTACTAGAGTGCAGCTTCTACTAGATTTGATAGAAGATGCATTGGTCGTTCCACAAAAAGCTGTGATTACAGAAAAAGGAGGGGCTTATATTTTTATTATCAATAATGACTCTATCGCAAAGAAAACATTTATAGAATTAGGTCCAGAGTTCGACAACCAAGTAGTTGTGGAAAGAGGTCTACGTGAAGGAGAAATGATAGTATCAGAAGGCTATCATAAATTAGCTTCTAATACTAAAGTGAGAATTGTAGATTTGCCTGTTGAACCTAATAAAGAAGAAGAGTAATGAAAGTAAACTTTTTTATAGATAGACCTGTATTCTCGGCTGTTATTTCAATCTTAATTGTCATTCTGGGATTTATAGGGCTAAAACTATTACCAATTGATCAATATCCACAGATTACTCCGCCTGTTGTGAGTATTAGTGCTTCTTATTCGGGTGCTAGTGCTACTACGGTTTCTCAGGCAGTAGCAACTCCCATAGAGCAGGAATTAAATGGTACACCAGGTATGTTGTATATGGAGTCGTCTAGTTCAAATACGGGAGGTTTCTCTGCTTCAATAACTTTTGATATTTCAGTAGATGCTGACTTAGCAGCTGTAGAGATACAAAACCGTGTTAAATTAGCAGAATCAAGATTGCCTGCTGAGGTGGTTCAAAATGGTATATCGGTGGAGAAAAAATCTCCTAGTCAGTTGATGACGTTATGTCTAAAATCAGATGATCCTAAATTTGATGAAATCTATCTGAGTAACTTTGCTACTATTAATGTGGTCGATTTACTTAGGCGTATTCCTGGAGTCGGTAGGGTATCCAATGTGGGTAGCCGATATTATGCAATGCAGATATGGGTGCAGCCTGATAAGTTGGCAAACTTTGGGTTAACTGTTGGTGATTTAAAGAATGCTTTGAAAGAGCAAAATACAGAATCAGCAGCGGGTATTTTAGGGGGGCAACCCGTAGAGGGATTGGATATAACAATTCCAATTACTACTCAAGGCCGTTTATCTTCAGTTGCAGAATTTGAAGATATTGTACTTCGTGCGAACCCTGATGGCTCTATTATTCGATTAAGAGATGTAGCGAGAGTATCGCTTGAGGCATCTTCTTATTCTACTGAGAGTGGTATAAATGGTGAAAATGCAGCTGTACTAAATGTTTATATGCTCCCAGGAGCTAATGCTGTTGATGTATCTAAGGAAGTGAGAGAAGTGATGGAATTAATCAGTGCAAATTTCCCTGATGGTTTATCGCATGAAGTAACTTTTGATATTACTGATTATATTTCTCAATCTATCAGTGAGGTATATAAAACTTTATTTGAAGCTCTCGCCTTAGTGATTTTAGTAGTCTTCCTTTCTTTACAAAGTTGGAGAGCTACTTTAATACCAGTAGTTGCTGTACCTATTTCTTTAATAGGAACATTTGGTATGATGCTTATTTTTGGTTTCTCACTGAATTTACTGACTTTACTAGGTTTGATTTTAGCTATTGGTATTGTCGTAGATGATGCTATTGTTGTCGTCGAGAGTGTGGAACTGATTATGCGAGAAGAGAAACTGAATGCTTATGATGCGACAAAGAAAGCTATGTCGGGGTTAACTGGTGCATTGATAGCTACATCTTTAGTGCTGGTGGCTGTATTTGTTCCCGTGAGCTTCCTTTCTGGTATTACAGGCTCCTTATATCGTCAGTTTACTATTACTATTGCAGTATCGGTTATTATATCTACAATCGTCGCTTTGACGTTAAGTCCTGTGATGTGTTCTTTAATATTAAAACCGCAAACAGGAAAGAAAAATTTTATTTTTAGAAGAATCAATCTTTGGCTTAATATTGGGAATCATAAATATATTGATGCTATTCGAAAGGTCGTAAAACACCCTAAGCGAGTAGTAGGAGTTTTTGGTATGATGCTCGTTTTGATCTTTGTATTGAATAAGGTATTACCAACTAGTTTCTTACCTGTCGAAGATCAAGGATTCTTTAAAGTGGAATTGGAGTTGCCAGAGGGATCAACCCTTGAAAGAACTAGAAAAATAACGGATAGAGCTATCAACTATTTACTTGAAATACCTGCCGTAGCTTATGTTCAGAATGTTACTGGTAGTAGTGCTCGAGTAGGTACCAGCCAAGCAAGAAGTTTGTTGACAGTTATTTTAAAGTCTTGGGATGAGAGGAATCATGTCAAGATTGAAGAAGTGATGGCACAAGTTAGAGAAGAATTCTCTCAATATCCCGAGTCTAAAGTTTATATCTCCACACCTCCAGTTGTTCCAGGACTAGGTTCATCAGGAGGGTTTGAAATGCAAGTTGAAGCTCGTGCAGACGCTACGTTCCAAGATTTAGTAGCTGCCGTTGATACTTTGATGTATTATGCAGAACAGCGTAAGGAATTAGTGGGTGTATCTTCATCACTTCAAGCAGAAATTCCTCAACTTTTCTTCAATGTGGATAGAGATAGAGCTAAATTCCTAGGAGTACCTGTACCTGATATTTATGCCGCTATGAAGGCTTATACGGGTTCTGTATATGTCAACGACTTTAATATGTTTAATCGTATTTATAGGGTATATATTCAAGCAGAAGCTGAGTATCGTAAACACAAGGGAAATATGAACTATTTCTTTGTAAGGGCCAATAATGGATCTATGATACCTTTACCTGCATTAGGTCATGCAGAGTTTACAGCAGGCCCAGGAAGTATGACTCGATTTAATATGTTTACTTCTACTGTGGTTACTGGTCAGGCTGCTCATGGATATAGTTCTGGTCAGGCTATGAAAATTATGGAAGATATTGTTAAAGAACACCTTCCACAAAATATCGGTGTAGAATGGAGTGGACTCTCTTACCAAGAGCAAAAAGCTAGTGGTCAAACGGGAGTTGTTTTAGCATTGGTATTCTTATTTGTCTTCTTATTCTTAGCAGCTCAATATGAAAGTTGGTCAGTTCCTATAGCTGTATTACTAACTCTCCCTGTCGCTGCATTAGGTTCTTATTTGGGAGTATGGATATGTGGGTTAGAGAATGATATCTATTTTCAAATTGGCTTAGTAATGTTAATGGGGCTGGCAGCTAAAAATGCTATTCTTATTGTGGAGTTTGCTAAAGTTCAAGTAGATAAAGGTGAAGATTTGATACATTCGGCTTTGTATGCTGCCCGTTTGCGTTTCCGTCCTATTCTGATGACATCTTTGGCTTTTATTCTGGGTATGTTGCCCATGGTTCTGGCCTCGGGTCCAGGGTCGGCAAGTAGAAAAGCTATTGGTACGGGAGTATTCTTTGGAATGATCTTTGCAACAGCCATCGGTATTATATTTGTTCCTTTCTTCTTCGTTTTAATTTATAAGATGAAAGGTAAGTTAAGAAAAAAGAGAGGATAGACTTATGAAATATATTCAGAAAAACATTAAATATACAGTAATCATATTCTGTGCTATAATTACTTTATCTTCTTGTAAAGTAGGTAAATCATATACTCGTCCTGATGTTGCTTTACCTGATAGCTTGATAGCTGGACAAGATAGTATAAGTATGTCTGATTTAGCTTGGTGGCAAATCTATACTGATCCTTTACTTGTTTCTTTAATAGAGCAAGCTTTAGAATACAATAAAGATGTTTTAATTGCTGCTACACGTGTGAAAGAGCTGGCTGCAAAAAAGAGAATTGATACTGCTAATCTATTTCCTCAATTAGATGCAGGAGCTTCAGTTTATACCAAAGCTACTCGTGATGAAGATGGAAATACTACAAACTCTCATTCCTATAGTGGAAATATTGCTTTATCGTGGGAATTAGATCTTTGGGGTAATTTAAGATGGTCTAGACAGGTAAGTATTGCTGAATACTTACAATCAATAGAAGCTCAGCGAGCTATACAACTGACTATTATTTCAGAAGTAGCTCAAGCTTATTATGAATTGATAGCTCTCGATGCTGAAATGGAGATTTTACAACAAACTCTTGAAGATCGAAAAGCAAGTATTCGTTTGGCTCGTATTCGTTTTGAAGGAGGTTTGACTTCTGAAATCCCTTATCAGCAGGCACAGGTAGAATTGGCTCGTACAGCTACTATGATTCCAGAGCAAGAAAGAGCAATAACTTTAAAAGAAAATGAATTAGCTTTTTTAATAGGTTCTTACCCTAAGAAAATTAATCGTAGTAAATCGTTGGAGTCTCTTTATTCTATTGAAGAATTACCTTATGGACTACCTTCTCAACTACTAGAAAGAAGACCTGATATACGTGGTGCAGAACAGAGTCTAATTGCTGCTCATGCGAGTGTGGGTGTTTCTTACACCAATATGTTCCCTCGGATTAGCCTTACTGGAAAGGTGGGTTCAGACAATTCTGAATTATCTTCTTTCCTGAAAACTCCTTATAGTTTAATTGAAGGAGCATTGGTGACACCTTTATTCCAAATGGGTAAAAATAGAGCAGCATGGAAAGCTCAAAAAGCTGCTTACGAGCAAGAGCTTTATAGCTATGAAAAAACTGTATTAAATGCTTTTATAGAAACCCAGAATTCAATTGTTAATTATAACAAACAGAGAGAGGTACATAGCTTAAAAAGCCACTTAGAGAGATCTGCTCAAAAGTATGTAGAGTTTGCTCGATTACAATATATAAATGGTGCCATTAACTATATGGATGTGCTTGATGCTCAGCGTGGTTACTTGGATGCTCAGATTGGTCTAAATAATGCCGTCCGTGATGAGTTATTGGCTGTAATACAATTGTATAAAACATTAGGAGGTGGTTGGTAAACTCTTATAGAATAGTAAAACTATTCGTTAAACTTTTATTTTACATAAAAAATAACGAATTTTGCGGGGATTAGAAGAATTTACTAAACGCCAATTAATATTTTATTGAAAATGATTAAAAGTGCATTACAAATAGCTAGAGCTGCTTATCAGCCAAAGCTACCAAAAGCTCTAAAAGGTTCAGTTGAGGTTGTTGAAGGAGAAAAAACTCAATCTGTTGCAGATCAAAAAGAGATTGAAGGCTTATTTCCAAATACCTATGGCATGCCAGTTATTAAATTTGAAGAAACTGATGGTGCTGTAGATTTCCCTGCAATTAATGTAGGTGTTATTTTATCAGGTGGTCAAGCTCCTGGTGGTCACAATGTAATCTCAGGTCTTTTTGATGGTATCAAAAAATTGAATGCTGATAGCAAATTATACGGCTTTATTTTAGGTCCTGGTGGTCTTGTTGATCACAACTACAAAGAATTAACAGCTGAAATTATTGACGACTATCGCAATACTGGTGGTTTCGATATTATCGGTTCAGGAAGAACAAAGCTTGAAAAAGTTGATCAATTTGAGAAAGGTCTTGAAATCATTAAAAAACTAGGTATTAAAGCTCTAGTAATGATTGGTGGAGATGACTCTAATACAAATGCATGTGTCCTTGCAGAATATTATGCAGCCAAAGACTATGGCGTTCAAGTAATTGGTTGCCCTAAAACAATTGATGGAGACTTGAAAAACTCTATGATTGAAACTTCTTTCGGCTTTGATACAGCATGTAAAGTATATTCTGAAGTTATTGGAAACATTCAAAGAGACTGTAAATCTGCTCAAAAATATTGGCACTTTATCAAACTAATGGGTCGTTCTGCTTCTCACATTGCTCTTGAATGTGCTCTACAAACTCAACCAAACGTTTGTATCGTTTCAGAAGAAGTAGAGAAAAAGAATATGTCTCTTGATGATGTTGTAGTTTACATTGCTGAGATCGTTGCAAAACGTGCAGCTAATGGTGATAACTATGGTACAGTTCTTATCCCAGAAGGTTTAATTGAGTTTATTCCTGCAATGAAGAATCTTATTGCAGAATTGAATGATTTCTTAGCTCATGATGATAAGTTTGCTACTCTTGATAAAGATGCTCAAAGAGACTATGTAATTAAAAATATCTCTAAGGAAAACGCTAAGATTTATGCTAGCCTTCCACAAGGAGTTGCTCGTCAGTTAACACTAGATCGTGACCCTCATGGCAACGTTCAAGTTTCATTAATTGAAACAGAAAAGCTGCTTTCAGAAATGGTAGCTAATAAACTAGAAGAATGGAGAGCTGAAGGAAAATACAATGGTAAATTCTCTCGTCAACATCACTTCTTCGGTTACGAAGGTCGTTGTGCTGCTCCATCAAATTATGATGCGGACTACTGCTACTCATTAGGATATACTGCTTCTGCACTTATCGCTAATGGTAAAACAGGTTATATGTCATCAGTGCGTAATACTACAGCTCCAGCTGCTGAATGGATTGCTGGTGGTGTGCCAATTACCATGATGATGAATATGGAACGTCGTCACGGAGAAATGAAACCCGTTATTCAGAAAGCTTTAGTAGAACTTGATGGTGCTCCATTTAAGAAATTCGCTGCAAGTCGTGAAGATTGGGCTATCAATACTCAATACATATATCCTGGTCCTATCCAATATTTTGGACCAACTGAAGTTTGTGATCAACCAACTCAAACTTTATTACTAGAACAAGGTAAATAAATAATAAACCTTATATAATTTAGCCGATGATTAGCAGCTTATTTAGGTGTTAGTTATCGGCTATTTAATTGAATCAATGGCTAAGAAGTCAGTCACGAAAAGCACAACAGAAAAAAAGAGTACCACTAAAAAGGTTACTCCTAAGAAAAAAACAGTTAGAAAAGCTGCTCCTAAAAGATCAGTAAAGACTCCCCGTAAAACTAAATCTAGAAAACAGCAAGTCGAATCATCTTTTGTTCTAAAGAAGTGGATGCGTAATGCAATTGCTTTAGTGATTAGTATTTCTTTTGCTTGCCTTTTTTATTTTATCTTTATAAAGCCTTATGCTTATCGATGGATGCCTTGTAGTGGATTAAAAAGCTATGGAGTATGTATGCCGTATGGATATCATGTACATGGTATTGATATTTCCAGACACCAAGGAATAATTGATTGGCCTAAGCTTTCTATTTATCGAGAAGCTGAAGAACCCATTCAATTTATCTTCATGAAAGCCACAGAAGGAGGAGATTTTAAAGACGTAACTTTCGATCAAAATCTTAGTAAAGCACGTAATGAAGGATTTATTTGTGGCGCTTATCATTTCTTTTCTCCTCGAAGCAGTGCCAGAAAACAAGCTCAATTCTTTATTCAAACAGTAGATCTTAAAAGAGGAGATTTACCTCCTGTTCTTGATGTAGAGGTAGCTGGTAAACACTCTAAAAACTCATTAAAAGATAGTGTTAAAGTGTGGCTTGATGCTGTTGAGCGTCATTATAAAGTTAAACCCATACTTTATACATCCTATAAATTCAAAGAAAAATACCTGAATGATTCTGTGTTCAATGATTACCTCTTTTGGATTGCTCATTACTATGTAGGTTCAGTAAAATACAAAGGAGAATGGCATTTCTGGCAGCATACAGATATCGGAGAAGTACCTGGAATAGCCAAAGATGTAGATTTGAATGTCTTTAATGGAACAATAGAGCAGCTTAAGGCAATTACTATGCCCTAAGCTTTTCTTCTTTCTATCTTACTTTTGAACTAATAAGCAAGCCCAGTTATTCTTATGGTTGGTTTTTACAAAGTGTAGCCCAAGTGATTCAGCTTTTTCTTGCAATATTGCAATATCTTCTGTGTAAAAACCACTCATTAGTAGTTTTCCCTTTTCTTGAAGAACCTGCACATACTTATCCATATCTTGAAGTAGAATATTTCTGTTGATGTTAGCAATAACGAGGTTGAATGGTTTTTCATCTTTTAAAATGCTGGCATCACCCAACTTAATATCTATATCTGTAATCTGATTAAGTCGGCAATTGTCTTTTGAATTATCGACACACCAAGAGTCTATATCTATAGCAGTAATAGGTTTTGCACCTCTTTTACTAGCTAGGATAGCCAAGATAGATGTGCCACAGCCCATATCAAGTACCGCTTTGTTTTGTAAATCCATTTGCAAAAGCTCGTTTAAGATCAAGCTAGTTGTTTCATGGTGACCTGTGCCAAAGGCCATTTGTGGATTGATTATAATATCATATTTTACTTTCGGAATATCAGTATGAAAGGTGCTATGAATAGCGCACAAGTCATCAATAATGATAGGCTTAAAGAAGTTTTTCTCCCACTCTTCGTTCCAGTCTTTATCTTCAGCTTCTGTATATGTATAATCTATAGCATCCACTTCTATTGGAAATTGGTTTATCGAAGTTTGGAGCTCTTCTTTATTGAAAAGACTTTGCTGGATATAGGCTTTTAAGACATCATCTTCTTCTACAAAACTTTCAAAACCAACATCTCCCAATACCGACATGAGGATATCACTTACTATTTCGTTTTTAGGTTTGAATATAAATTTAAATTCGTAATACTTCATTGCTAATTATTTAGTATAAAACAAGTTTGTTTAGCGACTTGTTATATGTACATACAGTTCTATATACACAAAGATACGTTATATAGGAGAATCCCTATCCTTAAATGGGGCTTTTATGAGATAAAAATAGGGCAGACATCTGTTATTAAGGAGTAGAGTTAAACAAAAGGATGTGCCCACATACTTTATTTAATGATCCAATGGAATGAATAGAAATCCTTAAAATAGGGAAAACCCTATAAGGCTTTGGGGATTTTAATTATATAGACAAGAGTAGCTATAGTATATTTGATATAGTGAATATTAGAAATAAATATTAGTGGAGGGCTTATGAAAAAGATATTATTATTATTAGGAATGATGATAGGAGTTCCATTCTGTATGAATGCACAGAATGAGATGTACTTCTTCTCTTCGCCACAAAAGGAGGAGAAAACAGTTCCTCAAAAGAAAGAAACTCCTAAGAACAAGCAAGAATCCAATACTAATCCAGGTAAACCAACTCGTTTTTATGTTCCTTCAGGTTCAACTGTTGTAATCAATGAAACCGATTATGATAATTATCTGATTGATGAATATAATAGACGTGGGCAGGTGTTGCAAAACAACGGGGAAGAATATGAATATATTGCTCCTACACGTGGAGGAGAGTGGATCAACAATGGTTATGAAGGTTCTGCTTCTGATTATAGAGATGCTGAAAGAATTATTCAATCAAGAGATCGTAGATATTCTATTAGCGTAAATAGTCCATATTATTTCGATATAGTATATGGTTTGAATAGCTGGGATTGGAATATATATGTAGATAATTGGGATGCTTATATTTTCCCTCGTTTCTCAAACTCTGCATGGTCAAGCTGGAAGTTTGGTCCTAGATCAGGTTTTGGCTTTAGCTTTGGTTGGAATTCATGGGACCCATGGTATCCACCTTATTATACATTAGGTTGGAACTCTTGGGGGCACTACCCTGGCTCATGGGGCGGTTGGTACGATCCATGGTATCGCCCATACTACAACTCCTATTGGGGCTGGAATGATTATTACTATCCCTATTATGGAAGAAGTAGCCGACGTGGACATTATGACAATCGCAGACAAGATTGGGGTTATAACTCTAATAGATATAATAACAATAGAAATACAAGTACTAGGGTGCAAAATAACAGAAGATCTTATGATACATCCAATAGGATGAATGTAAATCGAACACCTGCATGGAATAATAATCGTTCTAATGTAACTCGAAATAATTCTGTTCGACCAAGTACTCGTCCTGCTCCTAATAACAACAATAGAGGTAATACCGGATATAGATCTACTGATCCATTACGTTCTGGTTCTACAACAAGATATGTTATTAATGAAGACGGTACATCTCGAGTAGTTAATGATCGCTCTACAACGCGAGTTAATACCAATAATAGAGGATCAAGCGTAAGAACAAACTCAACTTATACCAGACCTAGTAGCACTAGAAGTAATGTAACAAGATCTGTAGATAGAAGAAGAAGTGTAGAATCAAATTATAATAATTCAAGTAGAAGTACACAGACAAGAACTCCTAGTTTTGAAAGATCTACACCTCGTTCAAGTTCTTCCAGTTCATTTAATCAAGGAGGTAGCTCTAGATCTAACTCTTCTGGAGGAGGTGGTAGATCTGTAAATAGAAGAAGGTAAAAAATAGAAATATGAAGAAATTATCAATTTTATTATTTGCACTTATAATAGGATACTCATATGCAAATTCTCAAACGATCTATGATGGAGAATTATTTTCAAATAGAGAGTTATCAGGTACAGCGAGATACGTTGGTATGGGTGGTGCATTAGGGGCTTTAGGTGCTGATATCTCTACGATGTCAACAAACCCTGCTGGGATTGGATTGTATAGAAGTAACGATGTTGCTATGACATTAGGCTATACCAACAATGAAGTGAAAAGTAATTTTATGGATGAAAAGAATTCCTTTAAAGTAGATCGTATCGGTCTAAAAAATATGGGTATTGTCTTTTCAACTCCAATGTATGGCTCTTCTTTAAAATATTTGAATTTTGGTTTTAATTACCATCGTTCAAATGATTTCTACAGAAGTATAGGAATGTCTGGCACTTTTAATACATCTGCTGATGGAGGAGTTATTTCGATAGCTAATGCAATGGCTGTGCAAGCCAATAATTCGTTATTAAATGGTAATGATGTTGCAAATGCTTCAGGCGAGGGTGGTAATATATATGCTAATCCCCGATATGGTTGGATGTCTTTACTAGGCTTTAATTCGTATTTGATAAATCCAGGTTTAGTTGATGGTGAGAAACGTTATTTTCCTCATCCTATGACATCACCAAATGCTCTATTTCATTCAGATGAACGTGGAGGAATAAATCAATACGATTTTAATATCTCTATGAATTTATCTGATAGGGTATTCTTGGGTTTAACTATTGGAGCTTATGATCTAAACTATCGTACTTTGACTTATTACGATGAGGCTTTTATGTTTGAGAATAATCCTAAGTATAAAGAAATGGCTTTATTGGAAACTTCATCAGAGATTGATGGTTCGGGTTATGATTTCAAATTGGGAGTGATTGTAAGACCTATTGAAAATTCTCCTTTTAGAATTGGTTTTGCTGTACATACACCTACATTCTATAATTTAACTCATTATACCAATGTTCGTTTCTCAAGTGATATTTATCAAAGAGATGCTGAAAATCAATCATTAAATCTTCTTCAGACAGATATAGATACCTATAATGAATTAAGTGGTGATAATATCTCAGACTTTAAACTACGAACTCCTTGGAAATTTAATTTTAGTTTAGGCCATAATGTGGGTGATTTCTTAGCCCTAGGTGCAGAATATGAATACCAAGATTATTCATCTATGAAGTTTAAGTATGATGGAGGTGGAAGTATGGGAGTAAATACAGATATGCTCAAAGGTGTGCATACACTTAAATTGGGATTAGAATATCGTATTGTTCCTGAGTTTGCCTTCAGAGCTGGATATAATATGCAGTCTGGTATTTTTAAAGAAGATGCTTATAAAGAAATTTCAAATAATTCAGTTCTTACTGATGTACAATATGTGAATAAAAGTAATGTTAAAAACACATTCACATTTGGTGTAGGGTATGCTGGAAAAGTTTTTTATAGTGATCTAGCTTTTGTATTCGATTCATATAAGAGTGATTTTAGACCTTTTGATGATCCAGAATTGAATTTTACAAAATTGACCTCAAATAAAAGTCAAGTATTATTAACTCTCGGAATGAGATTATAAATTGATTTTGATATTTAAACATTGTTGATTAGAAAGGGATAACTATTGATTTAGCTATCCCTTTTTTATTGGTTTCATTATTTTTCTATTTAGTATATAAATACATATAGAGATACTTCTTTTTTTGAATAGGGTCATAAGGAGTTTATATCAGGGTTAAAATGTTATCATGTCGGTGTCATGATGTCGTCATGTCGGTGTTAAACTTTACTTGTGGGTTTATTCTAAAAAATGATGAATTAATATGTGTTATTAAAGTAATAATAATACAATTGCATGTAGCAAAAAAAGCCCTATCTAAAACTTCTAGATAGGGCTTTTTTTCTCTTGAGAGAAAACTATTAATATTCTGTTTTGTTATCTTTCTTCATCCAATCTTCAAAAGCTACAATAGCTTCATTTCTTAGAAGTGTTTCGGCTTTTAAAGCTCTGTCTTCTAGTTTCAACTCCAGCTCTTCATAGATGAAAGAATCATCAAATCCGATATCTTTTGCATCTGTTTTAGTGTTTGCAAAATAAAGTTTATCTAATCTAGCCCAATAAATAGCTCCGAGACACATTGGACAAGGTTCGCATGAACTATAAATTTCATATCCGCTAAGATCAAAAGTTTTTAATTTTTCTGCAGCAGCTCTGATTGCACTCACTTCTGCATGTGCAGTAGGGTCGCACGAGTCTGTAACTCTGTTTACGCCAGTGGCAACTATCTCACCATCTTTTGCAATTACAGCTCCAAAAGGGCCTCCATCTCTTTTTACATTTTCAATAGATAGGGCAATTGCTTTGCGCATTAATTCTTCTTTTGTCATACCTTTTTTGTTGTTTATAATTTTCCAAGTATTCTGTCCATTACCCAGTTTACAGTAGTGGCACTATAGCCATCACAGGTGCAGATAGACTGCCCTAAAAGATGATCTACTACCGACTGAATTAAAGGTTGCTGGACATGTTCAGGGTTTGTAATTCTAAATTCTTGTCGTCCTGCTTCTGTGTGTAGAGCAATAGGTTCAAAGGAGAAGACAGAAAAGCATATTTGACCTTTATTTCCTATTATTTCAATGCGGTCTTCTTTGGCAGATTCGTGTGCTACAAAGCACCACGACCCACTTCCTATTAGTCCAGACTCAAATCTAAAGCAAGCACTAATGGTATCTTCTGCCTCATAAAGCTTTCCAAGGTTATTTTTAAATCCTTTTGCATCTAGAATACAGCCAAACATTTCCTCTAATAAATCAATTTGGTGTGGAGCTAAATCATAAAAATAGCCTCCACCCGAAATGTCGGGTTGCACTCTCCATGGCAGGTTTTCTCTGTTGTAGTCTAAATCACGAGGAGGCTGGGCAAAGCGGACTTGTACATTGATAACTGTACCTATTTCGCCATTCTCTACGAGTTCTTTAACCTTCTTAAAATAGGGTAGGTAGCGTCTATAATATGCTACAAAGCAAGGTACGCCCATCTCTTGTGAAACTCTGTTGATGCGGCAACACTCTTCATAGGTTACAGCCATAGGTTTCTCTATATAAACAGGTTTGCCTGCCTTTAAAGCCATTACAGCATAGGTAGCATGAGAAGAGGGTGGGGTAGCTATGTAAATAGCATTAACATCTGGATCATTAATTAATGATAGAGCATCATTATACCATTTTTTTATACCGTGTTCTTGGGCATAAAGCTTTGCATTTGCTTTGTCCCGACTCATAACAGCAACTACTTCAGAGTTTTCTACTTTTTGAAAAGCAGGTCCACTTTTGTATTTAGTAACTGTGCCGCAACCAATGAAACCCCATTTTATAATTTTATCTTTCATACTCTCTTGTAAATCCTCCTTGTGTATACAAATATACTTATATATGTCTTAAAAAACGAATTTATGTGCATAGGAATACACCCTTTATAAGCTCCATTATATCAGTCTTTAAAGGGTTATTTTGAATAAAAATGAATGTCTGATTAGCGATAATATTTAGAGTAGATCTTTTGATACTCTTTGGTTTGGATAAATTTATCAATCCAGATATTGAGGCTATCTAGCAAGATAGGTGATTCTTTATTTACCCCCCAAGAATAAAATTGAGTAAAACCAATGGCAAGACTAGCATCTATTTGAGGTAAACTATCTAAGGCATTTAGTGCAATCTGTTCATCACAAACAGCATAATTAATGTCTCCATGGGCTACGAGAGCAATAAGTTGTTCTTCGCCATATTTTTCGAGCTCTTCAATATAGATAGTATCTGCAATCTCATTACTGAGATTATTTATTCTTAAAATGGCTGGAGAATCTTTAATAACATAAAGAGTTTTCTTTGCCAAATTGATTTGATTATCAATGAATAATGAGTCTGAAAGAGCTATGCTGTCTTTACGTTGAACAAGGACCTGCTTGTTTTTAAGGATGGGATAAGTTAAAGCTATTTGTTCTTTAAGCTCACTGGTAACAATAAGATTGGAGGCTAGTAAGTCATATTTTCCACTCTTTAGATCTTCTATCTGTTGAGATAAGTCCACAGTTGGAGTTATCTTTAGACTGAATCCTTTATGGTCTAAAATAGCGTGCAATAACTCATACTGAAAACCTTGTACCGAATCATCTTTTAAAATATAGTCGATGGTATTATAGGTAGTAAGAATTCTTAATTCTTGGTTTTCGATAATCTCGTTCCAGTCTCTTGCAGTGAGAGATTCCTTATTCCGATTATTGAGGATAGTACCGATAACAGCTCCTAGAGCTGCTAACAATACATACTTGATGAGTTTTTTCTTTTCTAGTACCATTTTCATGTTAATCATAGAAGTTCCAAGATATGCCTATTTTAAACAATCTTGGATTAATAGGGTAGTGTGGAGCTAAGAAGTAATTAGAATCGCCCATCCCTTGATTTACGTGATATAGCATAGCGTAAATTCTTGTTTTCTTTAAGTGAATATTTGCATAAAGATTGATCATAGGATATCCTCCTATTTCAACAGCTGTTTCCTCGGGCTGTAGATGGAATTGCTGCACGCCAGGCATATAGGACAGAGCTTTGTATTTGCTAAAGTAACGAACATCTGCACCTAGCTGCAAAGTCAATATCTTTTTAGCCAATTTTGTTTCCAGATACAAATTGTGATATAATGAGAGTTGTGGCACTGGTATAATGTTTTCTTTACTTGATTTTTGCCATGTTACTTCATTGTCAAGATGGAAAATTCCCAATTTAAAGTTTTGTTCAAGTGTGGCTCCGATAACCTGAATGTTATCTTCATATTGTAGGGGAGTTGCTTTTTCTCCAAAATAAGTGTAGTTCTTTAAGTTTTCTATGTGAACTTGTAAGTTTGTTCTCCATTTAGGAAAAGATAAAGCTCCTCCTATTTTTTGTTTAAACTCTTTATCAAACTTAGGCATACCATTTTTCCCTTCATCCCAATAAAAGTGATTAGAGTGGTAATGTCTCATATAAAAGTTCGGTCTTAAATTGGATACACTTACGAATCCTTTTAGAGCTAAAGTATCTTGTTTGATTTTAATATTAAAATCGATGTCTCCATCTACTTTGAAAGTCCCAACATAATTCTTAGACAATCCAAATTCACCAATTACTCTATAGTTTAAAAGTTTACCTTGTCTTCTAGCTAGTTCCCCACCTAAATAGAGTTGACTCTCGGTGTATTTAGCCTCTCTGGTAGAGTCTTTTGTTAGTAAATTATACTTGTTTAGCTTATGAGTTACAAAGGCTGAAAGTCCAGCTTTGGCGTACTTATTAAATCCTTCTGTTAAGGATATTCCAAAAGTATTATGTAATCCCATATAGGTTGTCAAATCATCACTGATGCGTTCATCAAAGTTGATGTACGTGTTTTCAAAGAAATCTTCGGGTTCATTCTTCGTGATGAATTTATGGCGAGTTCTTTCTAGTTTTATTTGGTGGAAAAAACTGGTAACAGGAACAAACTCGGTAATGATAGAATCTTTAGGTTGGTTGATTGCGTCTTCCAACTCTTCATCTCCTTCTATCTGTATTGAATCTGTGGGTTGCTGTACTATTTTTGTTTCTCTCGTAAACCCTAGGTTGTATTTGTGATTATAATAAATATAAAAGTTATTATTCCTATTCCATGCTTCTGTTAGGTGGGTTGGTATATTCTGACTTTCATATTCTTGTTTGCCCTCAGCCATATCTTCGGGTGCAGTGATGTATCTATCATCTATAATACCTCCATTTTCGGCCATTTTTAGCATGAAGTTATTGTACACAAAGTGTGCTTGGTATTTATCTCCATGGTAACTAGCAAATACTCCTCCATTGAAAAAAGCAGTATTTTGACTCTTATAATAGCCTCTGCCATATAGGTAATCAATATTGAACCCAAAGGCTAATCTCTTGTTTACATTGACAGAAAAATAGGCTTTGAGATTATCCTCACCATTTACTTTATTTCCTGCAGAGAAATAACTCACATTGGCATAAGGAATATTACTATTGGTGAAATATAGATCGCTAGGAGTGAAGTAGAATTTAGAGAAAGGCTGCATGAATAGCGGTATATCTCTTGATTCCCTTTCATAAAATATTCTAGACATTCTAGGTGATCCTAAGTTTCCTAAATGGTTATAATGTCCTTTTATACCTTCATCGAGATTGCTATTTTGGAAGTGGTGATAAAGAGTATCTGCTGGTACACGATAAGGAATTCCTAGCTTCTCTGATATTTTCCACATATAAAGTTTGGGTGCTAAGGTTTCCATCTCAGCCTCTGTGGAGTCTTTTAGGTTCTTAGGTTGAGTAGATGGGTCTAGAGGGTTCCCAAATCTGTCAACGGGGTTCCCGAACTCGTCGTATTGGGGTTGAGTAGGGTCTACTTGCTGTGCATACGTTGGAATTAGGCCACCAAGTATGAATATAGTGAGTATGGCTAAAATCTTTCTCATAATTAGAGACAAATATACAACAAAAACAATTTTTGGGTAGTCTTTTAATCCATCTTTATTCAGTAAGACTGATAAATCCATAAAAAAACAGCAGACTAACTTAATAATCTGCTGTTATATATAGAATAGTAATTTATTGTCTTATTATTTTTGCTCCGAGATTGATAGCTTCTTCGTTGAGCGGTATTAAATGATGATGTCTTTCTGGTAGAGTTTCACGTAGTCCTTTAATTACACTTTCTAGAGAAACCATAGGTCTAACCTTAAGTAATCCACCTAAAACAATCATATTAAAAGCTTTGCTATTATCCATTTCATTAGCAGCATCAATAGCACCTATGCGATATACTTGTATATCTTTACGAGTAGGAGGGTTTATAATACCCGATTCTTCGTAAATAAGTACTCCACCGGGCTTAACCTTGGATTCAAACTTGTTGAGTGAAGGTTGGTTTAATACCACAGCGATATCATAAGAACTTAAAATAGGTGAAGATATTTTTTTGTCACTAACAATGACTGTTACGTTTGCAGTACCACCTCTTTGTTCAGGACCATAAGCGGGCATCCATGTAACTTCTTTATCTTCCATAAGACCTGAATAAGCAAGGATTTTACCCATAGATAATACACCTTGTCCACCAAAGCCTGCAATGATAATTTCTTCTTTCATAGTTTCTTTTACTTATTATCCTTACTACTATCTTTCATATCACCCAATGGATAAAATGGGAACATATTTTCTTCCATCCATTTATTGGATTCAGCAGGAGTCATTTTCCAGCCAGAAGAACAGGTTGAAACGATTTCAACAAGATTAGAACCTTTATTTTCCATAGAGTTCTCAAATGCTTTTCTGATTGCTTTCTTCGCTTTTCTAATCGCTGCTACTGTATGAACAGATTGTCTGGTTACATAAGCAGTACCTTGCAGATGTGCTGCAATTTCAGTTATTTTTAATGGATAACCGTGAATATCTGCTTGTCTACCTGTAGGGCAGGTTGCTGTAGGCATTCCTAGTAGAGTGGTAGGAGCCATTTGTCCACCTGTCATACCATAAATAGCATTGTTGATGAATATAATAGTAATATTATCACCTCTGTTTAGGGCATGGATTGTTTCGGCAGTTCCAATACAAGCTAAGTCTCCATCTCCTTGATAGGTGAAAACTAATCGGTCTGGCCATAATCTTTTAATAGCAGTAGCTAGTGCTGGAGCTCTTCCGTGAGCAGCCTCTTGCCAATCTATATCTATGTAATTGTAGATGAACACGGCACAACCTACAGGAGAAATACCGACTGCTTTATCTGCCAATCCCATTTCTTCGATAACTTCAGCTACTAGTTTATGTACTACACCATGGCTACACCCAGGGCAATAATGCATATCATTATCATTCATTAAATCGGGTTTCTTGTAAACCAGATTCTTGGGTTGAATAATATCTATTGTTTCCATAATGGTGTTATTTTAGTTCGTAAATCGAATTATAAACTCAAGTACCTTAACAAAAATAGCTGCTCCACAGATATATATGAATAGCTGGAAATTATCTGAAAAAATGTAAGTTAAAACAGATGCAGCAGCTCCAATTAAAAAGATAATATTGAGTATAGATCTTATTTTTGCGGGAGTCATTTGTGAATCCTTTATAAAATTTGAATTATTATTTTATTAGTTTCTCTTCAATAGCCTGAACTATTTCGTCAGGATCGGGAACAATTCCACCTAGTCTGCCAAAATGTTCTACTTGAACTTTGCCATTTACTGCAAGACGGATATCTTCTACCATCTGTCCCGCATTAAGCTCAGCAGATAAGAAACCTTTAACTTTATTAGCGTATGAAGCAATTAGCTTAGTGGGGAAGGGCCAAAGAGTAATGGGTCTTATTAAACCTACTTTTATCCCTTTTTCTCTTGCTAGTTCCAGAGATTTTTGACCAATACGTGCCATTGCTCCAAAAGCGACAATGATGTATTCAGCATCATCACACATTATTTCTTCATACCTAACTTCATTTTCTTCTATGATTTTGAATTTCTCTTGGAACTTAATATTTTTCTGTTCCATGATATTCGGTTGAAGTTCTAATGATGTAACAATATTCGCTTTTCTATCTTTTGATCTACCTGTTGTAGCCCAAGGACAGCGTTCAATAACTTCATCGTCAGTTAGTCTTTTCTTTTGTTCAGGAAGAACTAACTTTTCCATCATTTGTCCCACTACACCATCAGCAAGCATCATTACAGGGTTTCTATATTTGAATGCTAATTCAAAACCTAGACCAACGAAATCTGCCATTTCTTGAACGGATGCTGGAGCTAGAGTAATTAGTCGGTAGTCTCCGTGACCACCACCTTTTACTGTTTGAAAATAATCTGCTTGGCTAGGCTGTATAGTACCCAAGCCAGGGCCTCCACGCATTACATTTACAATTAAGCAGGGGAGTTCAGCACCAGCTATATATGAAATACCTTCTTGCTTTAAGCTTATTCCTGGACTAGAAGATGATGTCATAACCATTTTCCCGCTTCCAGCACCTCCATAAACCATGTTTATAGCAGCAACTTCACTTTCTGCTTGTAAAACAACCATTCCTGTTGTTTCCCAAGGTCTTAATGTTGCTAAGGTTTCGAGTACTTCAGACTGAGGAGTAATTGGGTAACCAAAATACCCATCTACACCATATCGTATGGCAGCATGAGCGATAGCTTCATTGCCTTTCATTAATACTACTTCTTTTGCCATATCTGTCTATTTATGATTCACTTTTTACTCTATATACTGTGATGCATCCATCTGGACATACTGTAGCACAGCTGCTACATCCATTACAGGTATCAGTCAGTATAGGTTGAGCATAATTATATCCTCTCAAATTAACCTCTTTAGCTAAAGAGATCACGTCTAGTGGGCATGCTACAACACATAGATTGCATCCTTTGCATCTTTCTGTGTTGACCACAATTGCACCTTTCATTCTTGCCATATTGTGTGGTTTTAGTGGTTGAACATATCTTTGTTATAGAAGTTTAGAATGTCTATAACCATAGCTCTGGCTTGTTTTGCCGGGCTGATAGGGTTGATGTCTATTGCATATTGATAATTATTTAAAGCCATTTGCCAATTACCCATTTTACGATAGGCATTCCCCAAAAGATAGTAAATATTGTCTTGATTTTCGTTATTACTAGCTAGTAATTGTTGAAGATTTTCTATGGCTTCAGATGTGTTGCCATCCTCAATCTTTTGTTCTATATCAATTATAGGTGTTCTATCCATTTATAAGTATCGTATATATCAAAGATAGTTTTAATTTGTTCATATCATCTATCTAAAAATATAATTTGTGCTAAAAATCAACATAATTTATTGCTCATTTATAAAGAAATAGTGTAAAATTCAATAGAACTAGACTATTCTTTAGTTCCCATAAAAAGATAATAGAGTGATTGTTAAAAAAATAAGGCAGTAAAAGAACCTATGTTCCTACTGCCTTATTTTTATTTATTCATTTCTGTTTTGTCAAGATTAATCATGAATAGGTATTTTGTCTATTCTTTGTTGATGTCTTCCTCCTTCAAACTCTGTTGAGAAGAAAATAGTAAGTATTTTATTTGCTTCTTCTTGAGAAATAAATCTACCTGGCATGACTAAAACATTCGCGTTATTATGCTGACGAGCCAATTCTGCTATTTCTTCTGTCCAGCATAAAGCCGCTCTAATTCCTTGGTGTTTGTTGAGTGTCATGTTAATACCATTACCACTTCCACAAACAGCCACTCCTAGTTCGCATTCTTTTGCTTCAATTGCTCTAGCCAAAGGGTGTGCAAAGTCTGGATAATCACATCTTTCTTCAGAGTGTGTACCAAAATCTTTGACATCATATCCTTTTTCTTTCAACCATTCTGCAACATATGTTTTTAATTCATACCCTGCATGATCAGCACAAATTCCAATTAGTTTCATGTTGTATAAATTATAGCATTTCTTTTACTTGGTTGTATACATTCTGCGCAGTAAAGCCTAGTTTTTCATCAAGAACTTTATAAGGAGCTGAGAATCCAAAAGAGTTTAGACCAAACACCTTACCATTTGCACCCACTAATCCTTGAAGAGTAACAGGTAATCCTGCTGTTAATCCAAATACTTTAGCATCTGAAGGAATGATAGATTCTTGATAGGTTCTAGATTGAGAACGGAATAAACCTTCTGAAGGAGCTGATACAATACGAACTTTGATGCCATCTTCACGTAGAAGTTTTGCACCAGCAACTAGTGTTGCTACTTCCGAGCCAGAAGCTACCAATACAACATCTGCATTTTCATCAGAACCTGCAACGATGTATGCTCCCTGAGCTGTCTGAGCATAATCAGTACCTTGAGGAAGATTTTCTATGTTTTGACGAGAGAAAATTAATCCTGTAGGAGTTGTTTGATTTTCCATTGCTAATCTCCAAGCATGAGTAGCTTCCTCAACATCTGCTGGTCTTAAAACTAGCATAGAGTTTTTGCCACTATGGTTTTGAAGTTTTTCCATTAGTCGGATTTGAGCTTCTTGTTCTACTGGTTCGTGTGTAGGACCATCTTCTCCAACACGGAAAGCATCATGTGTCCAAATGAATTTAACAGGTTGTTCCATTAAAGCAGCCATACGAATAGCTGGCTTCATGTAGTCTGAGAAGACGAAGAATGTTGCACAAGCAGCAATTACACCACCATGTAAAGACATTCCTATACATAGACAAGCCATAGTTAATTCGGAAACACCTGCTTGAAGGAATGCGCCCGAGAAATCTCCTTTCTTGAATGCATGAGTTTTCTTTAAGAAGCCATCAGTCTTATCAGAGTTTGAAAGGTCTGCCGAAGAAACAATCATGTTTTCAACCTTTTCTGCGAGAGTTGCAAGGACTGTAGCTGAAGCAGCACGTGTAGCAGAGTTTGGTTTTTGCTCTATAGCTTCCCAGTTTATTTCTGCTAGTTTACCAGCAAAGAAGTCTTCTAGTTTTTGAGCTAATTTAGGGTTTTCTTTACTCCATTTAGCTTTATACTCCAATTTCTTTCCAACAAGGGTAGTTAGTTCTTCAGCACGTTTTGCATAAAGTTCTGCTACTTCAGGGAAGATTACAAATGGATCTTCTGGGTTACCACCTAAGTTTTTAATGGTTTTTGTATATGCATCGCCACCTAGAGGAGAACCATGAGTTGAGCAATTTGCTTCGTTGCTTGTTCCATCTGCATTTAATGCGCCTTTACCCATAACAGTCTTACCAATGATAATAACGGGTTGGCCTTTGATAGCTTGAGCTTCTGTAATCGCTTTACGGATTTCATCTACATTATTACCATTTATAGTAATAACTTTCCAGCCCCAAGCTTCGTATTTCATAGCTACGTTCTCGCTTGTTACATCTTCTGTATCTGTTGAAAGCTGTACATCATTTGAGTCGTAGAACATGATAAGGTTATCAAGTCCTAAGTGACCAGCAATACGACCTGCACCTTGAGATATTTCTTCTTGAATTCCACCATCAGAGATATATACATAGATAGTTTGATTCATTACTTCTCCAAAACGAGCTTTTAAGAATTTAGCGGCAATAGCTGCTCCAATACCAAAAGCATGTCCTTGTCCCAAAGGACCAGATGTATTTTCTACACCTCTCATAATGTCCACTTCTGGGTGACCTGGTGTAGGGCTGTTCCATTGACGGAACTGTTTGAGTTCATCTATAGAGTATTTCCCTGTCAATGCCAATGTTGAATATAGCATTGGTGACATGTGTCCTGGATCCAAGAAGAAGCGGTCTCTTCCTTCCCATTTTGGGTTTTTAGGATCATATATAAGAAACTCTGAGAAAAGTACATTGATAAAATCTGCTCCTCCCATGGCACCTCCTGGGTGTCCGGAATTTGCTTTTTCAACCATAGATGCAGCTAAAATTCGGATATTATCTGCTGCACGGTTCATGAGTTTTTGGGTATTCATAATCGATATATATTAAGTTCTAAGACAAAGATAAGTTTTTGTGGTTAAGATTGCCAAAAATGACATGATTTTTGAATTCTTAATTTCTACTATAGAAACTCCTCAAGTGGAGAATTGTTCACTCTTTTTTGTGATTATAACAGAGAATCTACTCTTGTTTCTTCTTAAATGTCATAAAAAAAGAGGGACAATTGCCCCTCTTTTTTGTGTTCTATTTGTATTAAGCTAGCCTTCTAGCTCCATCACTT
>NZ_DYYK01000071.1:0-24200 GCF_020741705.1 Bacteroides coprosuis | reverse complement strand
AAAATATCTCGTTCAGTGTCTGTCCACTTACTACAAGCTTGGGGTAAGAATACCATTGTCAATACAAAAGGTATTATATGTATAAGCGTTTTTATATTTGATTTCATTGTCTTTATTTTCTTTAAATTAGCGTTGAGATGGTCTGTCTGCACGAACCCACCACATTTTAGTAGCACCTGTATCTTCTCCACCTAATAGAGATGGAATTTCATTCATATTAGGATTGTTACTGTATTCGCTTGGTGCATATCTAAAACGTTCTGGTGCAAGACACTCTGTGCAACCAATTCGTTTAGGAGCATTTTTATCATCAGGAGGTAGTATAAAAGGATAACCTGTTCTACGATACTCTGTCCAAGCTTCAACAGCATTTGGATATAATGCTAAGTATTTCTGAGTTATAATTTTCTGAAATTGCTGTTCTTTTTGGCTCAGGTTAGAGGCCTGATTCATATCATTCCAGTTTGGCGATGTATTCTTTTCAGAAATTTTGGCAGAGTAGTAACTATAATAATAATTCCTGCCGTCTATGTTTATATCTGTAGGTTTTGAGTTTGATTTCAGATATTTTTCCACGCCTTTTACTCCATTTTCTTCAAATGACATAGCTACACCTTCTTCATATAATTGTTTTGGATTTTCTGAAATCAACCCAAATAATGCTGCTTCAGCTTTTAGTAACAATACTTCCGATGCACGCATCCAGTAGAGTGGAGAACCTTCATTAACATTTGGTTCAGATGCAAATAAAGGTGAGTTTTTTGTATCCTTTTTGCTCTCACTGTTAGTAGGAACTACCGCTAAATAAGCTTCTTGCTCATCATAGATTCCTGTAGTAAAGTATTTAGATATACGAGGATCTTCATATCCTGTTAAATAACTCCATATACCTAGTCCCATTCTTGTTTCACCATAATCTATAGAAGCTATAATAGAATTTAATAATGGCATTTTACTGGTACTTTGAATTTTAGCTTCTTCTTCAATATTCTCAATGACACCTCCGTTTGCTGGATCGAGAGCTTTTTGAATGTACTCTTGTGCTAAAGCTTGGTCTTTAAAATGTACACGTACACTCATTCTTAGCATAAGAGAATTTGCGAATTTCACCCATTTGCTAGTGTTACCGCCATAGATCACATCATAGTCATTCATTAATAATGAAGTGTAGTTTTTTAGAATTTCTACTGATTCATCCAAATCTGCAAGCATTGCTCTATATACATCTTCTTGTGAGTCTAGTTTGGGAGCAATACTACCTTTTCCTGCATTAGTATATACTATAGGTCCAAAAACGTCAGTTGCTCTTAACCAACCTGCTACTTTTACAATATTAGCAAGTGCTAAAGTTGCTTTATCATTAGGTTCTTCAGATCCGTTTGCTTCTTTGTAAATATCATTCCATGATCTATATAGCTTAGAGTAAAAGTTTTCATAAGCATAAGTCATGCGGTCTTCTCTAAAGTTCCAATTTGATTCAATATTGAAGCCCCAATTGTTATTGTTTCCGAAATATCCAATATAGTTTCCAGAAGATATTAGATCTGTATTTTGAAGATCATTACCTGGATCTGTAGTTTTATCAGGAGACCCAATAGGGATAACTAATTGTTGCATTTTCATAAATGCGGAACCATATGCTAGTCCTCCCGCTTTTAACTCTGAATCTGTAACACCGTAGATATTTGAATTAATATCCTCATAGTCGGCACAAGCAGATAGTAATGCTATTAATGCTAAATATATATATTTCTTCATTTTTATAATATTAAAATTAAAGATTAGAAACCTACTTTAAGTCCAACTCCAAACGTTCTTTGACTTGGAAGCATGAAGTAGTCATAACCTTGTCCAAATGTACCTGTTGATGCAGTTAATTCTGGATCGAATGGAGCTTTATTATAAAGCATCCAAAGGTTTGTTCCATAAACTGATAATGACAAATCATTAACAATGTTATTAAACCATTTCTTAGGGAAAGAGTATGATAGACGAGCTTCTTGTAATCTTACATTTGTTGCAGAGTACACATAATATGCATCAAGATTTGAAACTGATTCATAATAGGTTTTAGGATCTACTACAAAATCACCTACTTGTACACCTCCTGCATCTCTTGCTTGTGCTGAAACCTTTGAAACTCCAAACTTGTCAAGCATAGCTTGTGTCTTGGAAATAACTTGTCCTCCAATACGAGCATTAAAGAGCATGTTAAAGCTAAAGCCTTTATAGGAAAGTGTGGTGTTCCAGCCTAAATTCCATTTAGGATTGACAGAACCAATTTTATATGGAGTAGTTGATTCGGTTAGTAATTGATCACCATCTTCTTTGTTGTAGTTAATATGATTTTCGTCATCACGTTTTAACCATTCATCTGCATACAGATCTCCAATTTGACCTCCTTCTCTCAAACGGAAACGTCCCATTTGGATGTCTGAAAGGTCTAGTATTTGTGTAGGATCTACAGGGTTTTTTACATTGTGAGCTAATTCTTTAATTTTATTTCTATTAGCTGTAGCTGTTAATACTGTATTGTATTCAAAGTCTTTGAAAGACTGGCTTAAGCCTAAGTTTATTTCAATACCTTTATTTTGTACGTTACCAGCTTGAACAAACATATAGTTATAACCAGAACCCTTTGATAATTGAGCCTTTAGCAATTGGTTATATGTATTTGATTTATATAAGGTAACACCAATTGAAAGAATATTGTTAAACCATTTAGAATCAACCCCTAATTCATATGATCTTGTTCTTTCAGCCTTTAGATCTGACACAGGATAATATTCATAAGGATCAACAGCTCCTCCTGAAATATTGTGAGTAATAGTACCTGGAGTTAAACCTGTGAATGGAATAGGTGAACCTACTTCTGTATATGAAGTTCTAACTTTCAAGAAAGAAAGAACAGGCTTAATTCTTTGTTGTAAATCATCTGACAATAGTTCTGTTACTAGAGCTGAAAGACCTATTGATGGATAGAAAATCCATTCATTTTTACTATTTACTAATTGAGATGGTTTATCCCCTCTACCTGTTAGAGTTAAATATAGAGCAGAGTTCCATGATAGCTCTGTGGAACCAAACATTGCAAAATTTCTTGTTCTACTATTTCCTCCTATTTCTGAAGGTGTACTATTGGTTGGATCAATATTTGTATATGTGAACTTATTAGGAACTAATAATAATTGTCCACCATATCCACGACCTTTTGTATCATACTCTTCAAAAGAAGAACCGATATTCGCTGTTAAGTGAAAATTAGTATTTAGATCTTTGTCTAAATTCACCATAATATCAGCATACTTTTGTTTGAAAGTAGAGTTAGAATAGGTGTATCTTCCTTTTGGTTTAGCAAATGTGTTTATAGTTGAAGCATATCTTTTATCTTCTTTTTCAGTATAAGTATTATCTAATCTGACACGCCCTGCTATATTTAACCAATTAGTTAAATCATATTTTGCTTGTCCATAAAACATATATCTGTCTTTTGCTTCTGGTCTAATGTTACGATATGCAATCCAGTAAGGGTTTTGGATATCCATACCCATGTCGCCAGGACTCCAGTATTGTTCACTATATCCAAGATTTTCATTGTATCTTTCAAAATACTTTTCTTGTTCAAAGTTTTGTCCTCTTGGGTATAGATATGCTCCTACAATAGGGTTAAAGTATGTACCAAAAGAAACCATATTATTAGCAAATTCTCTAACATAACTAGCTGATGCATCAATAGTAAGTTTGTCATTAAAGAATTTAGCTGTATTTCTAAGAGTTACATTATATCTATGATATTTGTTGTTAGGAACAACTCCTGTTGCATTGATAGCTGAAGCAGAAAAGTAAGTTTGATTTTTTTCTGTTCCTGCCGATATATTGAATGAGTTATTAAAAGTATTTCCTGTATTAAAGAAATCTTTTGGATCATAAGATGTCGGAGTTGCTAATTTATCACCCCATGATCTGGAATCACCAGATTTATTACCATAGGTATTTTGAAATTCTGGTAAAATGTATGCGTTAGCAGCTTCAAATGAAGAATTGACATTGACTCTGACTTTGCCTTCTTTACCTTTCTTTGTATTAATAAGAATTACGCCATTTGCAGCAGAAGCTCCGTAAAGAGCAGCAGCAGAAGGACCTGTAAGGACAGAAATACTTTCAATGTCGTCAGGGTTAAAATTCGAGATACCTTCTCCTGAAGTCATACCACCGAAACCTGTGCCACTTCCACTTCTGTCTGCTTGGTTACCAATTGGAATACCATCAACAACGTATAAAACGTTATTATCTCCCATGATTGATTTATTCCCTCTCATTACTACACGAGTAGAACCACCCACGCCTGCAGAGCTTCGTTGGATGTTTACACCTGCAACTTTACCAGAAATAGAGTTCATAAAGTTTGCATCTTTTATTGAAGTAAGTTCATCTCCCTTTACTTGTTGTACATTGTAGCTAAGTGCTTTTTCTGCACGTTTAATACCTAAGGCAGTAACAACTACTTCATCGAGTGTCTTAGTGTCTTCCTTTAAAACAACTTTCAGGTCTTGACCTTTTGTGATTTTAAATTTTTGAGACATATAACCGATGTATGAAACTTCTAATTCGCTACCATTGGGAACATCGATACTAAAATCGCCATCAATGTTTGTAATAGTTCCTGTTGATGAACCTTTAATAGCAATGCTAACACCGATTAAGGATTCTCCAGCTTCATCTACTACATTACCTGTTACTTTGTGTCTTGTGGTTGATTGTTGTGCTTTAGCTGTTTGTTTAGCGGATAATACAAGATGATTGTCCTTGATTGTGTAATTAACATTCGAGTTTTTTAGTAGTCTTTCAACAACAACTGATGCATCTTCGTTTGTTGCTTTAATACTATATTTTCCTTGAGTGTCTATGTCTTTGACATTATACACAATTGATAGGGATGCTTGTTGCCCTATCTCTTTGATGATTTGTTCTAATGTTGATTCTTTGAAATCTACCGTAATTTTAGAGCTCTGTGCATTAGCAAAGGTGCTCATTGATACTGATAGTAGAATCAACAACAAATATTGAAATTTGTATTTCATAGTTTGTTAATTGATAAAAAATGTATAAGTAATAGTGTTTACTCTTGATAAGAGTAATTTGTTTTTCTTTGAAAAGTTTATGGAATGTGTTGTTTCATTTTTTTAGAGTGTTTATTAATTTATGTTTAGATTTCAAAAGTTATAAGTAATACAAGTTGGTTTTAAGTCTTACTAAAGAATGTTTGCGTTTTTTTATATAAATATTTTCATATATAACTTAACTATCTGTTTATTAGAGTTTTAATACTTTTGATGTTAGAGTCTTTTTAAAGGAAATTATTTTTTAGTCTGAGTCATAGATCTATCATAACACCGACATGATGATGTCTTGTCGGTGTTATGATCATAGCATGAGTTAGTCAAAAGATCTTCTTAGTTTTATTTAAGTTGGAAAAAATGAGTTCTTTTTAGTTCTATAGATAGCTAAAGAATAAAAATCCCAAAAACATTTCTGCTTTTGGGATTTTCTTTCTTATAAATATTAATCAGCTTTATACTTCTAGTGTATAGACCTAGAGAGTTTCTTTATTTAGTATAGAATAACTTTATTATCTATTACTCTATATTTAAATTTTTCGGTGAGTGTTAGTATATTTAATATATAGTCTATATTATCATTTGTAGAGAAGGAACAAGTGTATATTTCTTCTTTTAGCTTATCATTCTCAAATTGAAAATGGATATTGAAATGCTGTTCAAGTGTTTGTGCAATCTCTTGTAATGTACTTTTATCAAAGGTTAACTCTCCTGTTCTCCAAAGTAAAATATTATGAGGTTTACTATATGTAAATAATTCAGAACTGCCATCTTTTGCATTTATAATGATGCTTTGTCCTGGCTTTAAAATGGTAGAGTCTTCTACTTTTGAACTTTTTACTTGGACTGAACCCTCTAGTAATGTAGTTATAACTTCAGCTTCACTTTCTCTGGAGCGAACATTAAACTTAGTTCCAAGCACTTTTACATCTACATCTTGAGCAGATACAATAAATGGCTTTTTTTTATTGGGTTTTACCTCTAAGTATGCTTCACCATCAAGCGCCAAAATTCTCTTTTTATTCCAAAATGATTCTGTGTATTTTACTTGTGTTGTTGCATTTAACCAAACCTTTGTTCCATCAGGTAACGTTATTTCACTTCTTTGGTTATCATCGGTTGATGCAATATAGGTAGCATTAATATTATCTCGCATAAGGAATAAGAGTATACTTGCAGTAAGGACTATTCCTGTAAAAAAGGCTGCGAGTGGTGTTGCTATCTTTCTAAAAATAGGAATAAAGCGAGTTGGTGACAGAGGAGAAGTATTATCTTTGTGAAGAGTTATTTTGCTCTTTATCCTTTCAAAACTGACATTCTCATCCGCTTTTTCGTAGGCATAAGAAGCCTTCTCTAGTTTGTAAACAGTATAAAAATCTTGCATCTTTTGTTTATGCTCTTCAGATTTATTATACCATTCTTCGACTTTTTGGGTTTCTTCAGTCGATAAACTATTGTCAATATATTTAGTGAGTGTTTTATAGTCTAGCTCCATGGTTCTTTTCAGAATGTCTGTATCTATATTTAATTTAATATATGGTTGTTGTAAAGTTAATACAATTAAGTATATATAAGTACTAAATAAAAAGAGGTTTTTTTTTAAAAAATATTTTTTGATGATGTGTATCTTTTGTTGTAGGTTTGCAGTCGGAATATAAATATGGAGTGAATTGGCGTTGACAAATAGTGAAAATAGTAAAGAACTCATCCAGCAACTAAATGAAGGGAGTCATGATGCTTTTAGAAAAATTTACACTTTTTACTACAGGGGTTTAGTGGCCTTTTCTTCACAATATGTGGATTTTGAAGAAGCAGAAGAAGTTGTTCAAGAAGTAATGTTGTGGGTTTGGGAAAATAGAAACAAGATATCATATAAATTGTCTCTAAAGTCATTGCTGTTTACTATGGTCAAGAATAGGTCCTTAAATAAGATAGCTCATTTAGATGTTCGTAGGCGAGCTTATGCAGAAATAATACGAGAATCTGAAGATTTAGCAACACCTGATGATTTTGTAAATGGATCTATCTTTAAGAAATATCAGCTATTACTAAAAACGATGCCCGATACTTATCGAGAGGCTTTTGAGTTAAATCGTTTGAAGAATATGACACATAAAGAAATTGCTGATTATTTAGATGTGTCTCCTCAAACGATCAATTATCGGATTAGTCAAGCTTTAAAATTCCTTCGTGGTGGTCTAAAAGAATTCCTTCCTCTACTTTTACCTCTCATTTTATTATTGAGTTTCATATAGAAATAGTATATTCTTGATTTATTGCTGTAACATAATAGTTTACTTGACCGAAAATTAGTCACTAAAAGTGTTTTAAATAAGTTGAGTGATCTATTCTATGACGATATGTTTCTATTTTGTACGTCGAATCTTTTAGAGTAAAAAATATGAATATTCGAGATATAAAATGGGTTGTAAAGTCTTTTAATGAATTAACGAGTAGAGAGCTGTATAAAATACTACATGTTAGGCAAGAGGTTTTTGTATTAGAATTACAAGGTTATTATCAGGATATTGATTATCAAGATCAAAAAGCTTTGCATCTATTAGGTTTTGTAAAAACAGAATTAGTAGCCTATACTCGTATTTTCCCTCAGAACATAATCTTTTCAAAATCAGCATCCTTCGGTCGTTTTCTTGTTGTGAAAGAGTATAGAAAAGAAGGAGTAGGGCATGAGTTGATGGAACAAACATTCCAAGTTGTTGAGGGGTTGCTCGAAGCTAATGCTATTGAAATAGAAGCTCAACTCTACCTTAAAGTCTTTTATGAAAAATATGGGTTTATCATGACTGGAAATTCTTTTATAAATGCAGGTATCCCACATATTATCATGAAGAAAGATCTGTAAACTTTGAGTTTATATTGAACTGCTAATCATGTTTGAAAAGACTTTTAATGGATTGGTTTTAAGTTGAGTATAGACTAATGAAATCATAAAACTTTCAAAATAATTGTATGAATAGCTAAATTGTGAGATATTTGTAAGTATATACACAATTTAGTTCGATGAAAAATAATAAAGTTTCGTATTTAAGACCTCTTTTCCTCTTTTTTATGATTGGTCTAATAGTGCTAACGATAAGTCGATTAGCAATATTTACTCTTTACAAAGACAGACTCATAGAAGTCGATGGATATATGCAAATGTTTATATTAGGTTTGCGTATAGATGTGATTTTAATGAGTTATTTGTCATTTATTCCTGCCTTGTTACTTACGTTCATGCCTTCCTCTAAGCGTTGGTATACTACCCGTATCTTAGGCACATACTGTGGAATTCTTCTTTTTCTGGTATTTTTTATGGAGTTGGTAACTCCTGAGTTTATAGATCAGTATGATACTCGGCCAAACAAACTCTTTTTAGAATATCTAATCTATCCTAAAGAGGTTTTTACTATGCTGATCAAGGCAAGACCTCTTACCATTGTAGCGATGGCTGTAGTTTTAGGTGTTGTTATTTGGTTGATAAAAAAATCAGTGGTTTTTGTTTTTTATGTAGAAGAAAGTACTTGGAAGATTCGTTATCTTCTTTTCCCATTAGTAGGATTCCTTCTATTTTGGGGTGCACGGGGCAGTTTAACATCTAGAAGACCGATGAATGCTAGTAATTCTGTGTTTAGTAATGATCAATTAGCTAATGTTATGGGTACAAACTCTCTTTATACATTAGCCTTTTCAGCCTATTCCCTAAAAAATGAAATTGATCCATCTAAGCTTTATGGGAAAATGGAGTTTGATGAAGCTCTAGAGAGAGTGAGAAAATATATGATGGTAGGTGGCTCTGAGTTTATTTCAAGTGATATACCCTTATTGCATACTCAAAAGAGTGATACGATACTTGAAAGACCTTACAATTTAGTGATTTTCCTCCAAGAGAGTTTGGGAGCTGAATATGTAGGTTGTTTAGATGGTTTACCTTTGACTCCTAACCTAGATAACTTAGCAAAAGAAGGAGTCCTTTTTAAACATCTATATTCTACTGGAACTCGTAGTGTGAGAGGTATTGAGGCGGTTACAACTGGCTTTTTACCATCTCCATCCGAAAGTGTGGTTAAGTTGCCCAACTCTCAAGATGGCTTTTTTACACTGGCTAACTTATTGAAACCTTATGGTTATCAGACTAGTTTTATTTATGGAGGTATGGCTAATTTTGATAATATGGCCTCTTTTTTTAGTGGAAATGGATTTGATGATATCTTAGATGAAACCTCATTTAAAGATGATGGCAATGCGTATGCATTAAAAAGTACATGGGGTTATTCTGATGAAGATTTAGTCCTAAAAGCTAATACGTATTTCAAGTCTTTAGGAGATAAACCGTTCTTCTCCTTAATGTTTTCTAGCTCAAATCATGAACCGTTTGAGTTTCCAGCAGATAGAATTGATTTATATGAGCAACCTCAGGCGACCGTACATAATGCAATGAAGTATGCCGATTTTGCTATCGGTAAATTCTTTGATATGGCTAAGAAGGAAGATTATTATAAAAATACTGTTTTTGTTATTATTGCAGATCACAATACACGTACTTATGGTAATCATCTAGTACCTGTTGATAAATTCCATATTCCTGCTCTAGTAATAGCTCCGGGATTAGAAGCCTCTGAATATGAAAAGCTTTGTAGTCAAATTGATATACCTGTAACTCTATTGGGCTTGTTGGGACAGGATTTTAACCATCCTATGCCAGGAAGAGACTTATTGACTCTACCCGATAGTGTTCCTGGACGAGCTATTATGCAATTTCATGATATTAATGCTTTTAGAGTAGAAGAAGATATGATCATCATGCAACCCAATCGTGAGCCTTTACAATTTAAATTGGGTAGTGATATAGAGCATACTCCCGTAGAATTAAATGAGGATTTTGCTAGAGATGCTCTAGCTCATGTACTTTTAGCAAACATGTTGTACAAGGAAAGGAAATATACTTTACCTGGTTTGGTAAAATAAGAGTATCATGTAAGAAGAGGAGACATTTTTATGCCTCCTCTTTTGGTAAGTATAAGTTACACAATCCATTTTTCTAAGTGGTAGGCACTATCCCAAAACATATGCTCTATTCTAGATGATGTTTTATAGGCATTTAACATCGCTTCTTGTTGCTCCTCTGTACAGTTTCTTGCAATTTCATCACATATTCTTGTTGCGGTAATGACAGATTCTACATGTTCTGTACCTGCGTAAGTATTTATCCATGCTTGGTAGGGGTTATTCCCTTTCACTTGGTGTTTGTAGATATAGCTTCCTACTTTTTGATAAATCACAAAACAAGGCATTACTGCTGCCAAAGCTACTTCTATAGGTGATACAGCAAGATGTTTTAATAAATAAGAGGTGTATAACTCACATGCAGGACTAGGCTCAATATCCAATTCAATTTCTTTAATAAAAGATTTGTGTAATTCTTTTTCTTGATCCATGTTTTCTCCTGCGATATGTATAAAAGCTCTGCTATGTTCAGGATCTTTAAACTTGCTTGCTAGTCCTGTTAAGAGTTTCCCATAACTGGAGAGGTAAATAGAATCTTGCTGAATATAAAAATTGAATTTTTCCAGAGGTAAGTTTCCATTCATCAATTCTTGAATAAAAGGGTGACTAATAGTCTTTTTGAAAATGGGTTGAATACTATTCCATGCTTGATCTGTCCACGTCATAACTATTCTTTTTTAAATCCGTAAACGGCTACATAATCTCCACAATCATATCCCTCGATAGGTTCTTCAATGCTATTATCAGAATATACGGGGTGTTTTGTTAAAGTTTGAGCACTTTGTAAGTTAATGAAACCTGCTTGGGTTAGAGCTTCAATTTTTTCAGAAGTTGTTCTCCAGTTTGCTCCTTTTACTAATTCAATGGGATAGGGATTTCTGGGATATACCCCTTCTGTTAGCTCATGATTCCAACTACCAACGCTATATGCTAAATTATACATCATACCGTATGAACTTTCTTTAGGAACATCTACTAAGATAATTTTCCCACCAGGTTTTAAAGCATCAAAACTTCTTTTTAATGCTTGATCTAAATCTTTTATATAACTAGGAGATCCATTATAGATGATAGTATCGTATTTCTTGCCTTGATAGGTTGCTTTTTCAGCAGTGTTTATCTCAATTTCTAGACCTCTTTTCTGTGCAATACCTGCCATGTCTGTTGAAGGTTCCAGACCGTATTTGATGTCAATATTAAACTCGTCTCTTAGAATTTTTTCAAAAAGACCGCTCCCACAACCTACTGAAAAGATTTCACCACTATTTTCTAATACTTTTGCTATTAACTTCACTTCAGAGTAAAGGACATTTTTATTTTCTAAAAACCAAGAATCATACTTCTCAGCATATTGGTCGAATGTTTGTTTATTCATATTGGGTTATAAAATAAAAAAGCCGCTTCATTATTTATGAAACGGCTTTATATTGATAATATAAAAATAGATACTATTTATAATTTAGTTTTACCGTTTGCCTACGCTGTTATTAAACATCTCAGGTTCAAGGGTGTAATCTCAGCTCCGTATCTGGAGCACCCCTAACGTTGTATTACAAACATAATCAAAATATGGATACAAATAGTTACAATCTATTATTTTTTATAATGCCACTGAAAAGTGTTAATAAGAAAAGAGATGAATATAAGAGTTGATCCAGTTAGCACAACCCCTTTCCACTCTAAATAGCCCCATGCTATCCCTGTTAAGGTGGTTCCCGTAGCTCCACCAATAAAATAGGTTGTCATAAATATAGTATTAACCCTATTGACAGCTTGTGGACGAAGGGTGAATATACTAGTTTGGTTGCCTAGTTGAATACATTGCATACCTATGTCGAGTACTATAATTCCCAAAATGATTCCAGCATAGTAATTTTGTAAAAAATACAACCCAGACCAGGCAAGAAGCATCAGACAGCTACCCATAAAATTAATTCGATAAAGTCCTATTTTATCCACATATCTGCCTAAAAAAGAAGCGGCCAATGCTCCGGCTACTCCACATAATCCAAGCAACCCTACAACTGTTCCTCCTGCATTAAAAGGAGCTTGTGCCATTTTAAAGGCTAACATAGCCCATAAAGAAAGGAATGAACCAAAGGCTAAACCTGATTTGACTGCTGCAAATCTTAGTTTAGGCTCTTCTTTTATTATGGTAACCAAAGATTTCATTAAATCTTTATATTTCCCTTTAAAAGAGGGCAGAATAGTAGGAAAGAATGCGTAAAGCATTATAAAGCAAAGCGCCATGATACAAGCAGCAATGAAGTACATAGATCTCCAACCTAAAAGCTCACCTACAAAACCACTTATCACACGTGAGGATAAAATACCAGTTAGTAATCCCGATACTACTATACCAACATGTTTGCCCTTTGTTGCAGGAGTAGAATACTGAGAAACAAGGGGTAAGAACAACTGAGGTGTAACAGAACATAGACCAGTTATAAAAGAGGCTATTAATAGGGTGTGAATATTGGGAGCAATGCCTATAATTAGAAGAGATAGGGTAATAATACCAAAATTGCTCAGTATAATATTTCTTCTTTTGAGCATATCGCCTAAAGGAACAATGAAAAAGAGTCCAAGAGCATAACCTGCTTGTGATACAATAGATATAGTGTTTGTAAGTACAGCCGATATTCCTAACTCCTTTTGAATCATACCTAGTAGTGGTTGGCTATAATAAAGATTGGCTACGGAGAATGCTGTAGTTAGAGTAATTAGCCAAAGTAATCCTGAAGAGATCCCTTGGTTTTCTTTGAGTTGAGGGAGCATGTATTTTATAATTTCAATGTTGCTACAAAGAAACAGAAACTTTAGCTTAAAGAGTAGGAGTGTGAAGAATATGTTTGTGTTTATTTCTATTTCACAATAAAAAAGAGTTGGATAATTCTTAAGGCTAAGTATTATCCAACTCTTGTAAGAGATATTGTTTCAAGGTTTAGATAGTATCTAATAGTTGAAGTAGAGACTCTTTAGCATCGCCAAGCATTAACTTAGCTTTTGGACTTTCATAAAGAGGATTATCAACTCCAGCATAACCAGGTTTCGTATCAAAGTTACAAACAATGATATTCTTTGCTTGGTCAACATTTAAAACGGGCATACCATAAATAGGAGTGCCTTCAGCTTCACGAGCAGCAGGATTTACTACGTCGTTTGCTCCAACAACAATGGCTAAGTCTGCTTTGGCAAAATCATCATTAATTTGTTCCATTTCGTAAAGCTCATCATAAGGAACATCGGCTTCAGCCAGAAGGACATTCATATGACCAGGCATACGACCAGCAACAGGGTGCACAGCAAAGCGAACTCTAGCTCCGTTACGTTCTAGTTTGTCAGCCAACTGTTTTACTTGGTGCTGAGCTTGTGCCAATGCCATACCATATCCAGGCACAAGGATGACTTCTTTTGCATTCTTTAGAACCGCTTTAAAATCTATACCTTCTTCTTTGGGCTGCGATGTTGCTACAGACTTTTTACCAATAGCGTCAAGTATTTGATGTACTGATTCTTTTGCATCCCCTAGAAGTAGTGTTGTTTTATCACTTTCATAAAGGGGGTTTTCTACTCCAGCATAACCAGGTTTTGTGTCAAAGTTACATACAATAACATGCTTAGCTTGGTCGGCATTTAGAACAGGCATTCCATATATCGGAGTACCTTCAGCTTCACGAGCTGCAGGGTTTACAACGTCATTCGCTCCGATGATGATAACTAAGTCTGTATCTTTAAAGTCATCATTGATTTGCTCCATTTCGTAAAGCTCATCATAAGGAACATCGGCTTCAGCCAGAAGAACATTCATATGACCAGGCATACGGCCAGCAACAGGGTGTACTGCAAATCTAACTTTAGCGCCGTTCTGTTCAAATTTATCAGCTAATTGTTTTACTTGGTGTTGAGCTTGAGCTAATGCCATACCATATCCTGGTATTAAAATAATTTGCTTAGCTTCATTAACCACTTTTGCTAAGTCATTTCCTTCTTCTTGACAAGGCTCTGAAGCAGAAAGCTCTTCTGGCTTCTTCACGGCTTCAAGTAGTTTGTTAAGAGATTCTTTGGCATCACCTAGTAACATTCTAGCCTTGTTGCTACTGTAAAGAGGATTATCAACTCCAGCATAACCAGGTTTCGTATCATAGTTACAGATAATAACTTGCTTAGCTTCATCTACATTTAAAACAGGCATACCATAGATAGGAGTTCCTTCGGCTTCACGAGCAGCAGGATTGATCACATCATTTGCTCCAATGACAATTGCTAAGTCAGTTTCTTTAAAGTCATCATTGATCTGTTCCATTTCATATAGCTCATCATAAGGAACATCAGCTTCAGCTAGAAGGACATTCATATGACCAGGCATACGACCAGCTACAGGATGTACTGCAAAACGAACTTTAGCTCCATTGCGCTCTAACTTATCTGCTAATTGTTTTACTTGATGTTGAGCTTGAGCCAAAGCCATACCATAACCAGGTACTAAAATAACACTTTTGGCTGTACTTAGAACAAAGTCTAAATCATCTCCTTTTTGATCCGATTCTTGTTTCCCTGATCCTGGCTTTTGAATAGCATCAATTAATTTATTAAGTGACTCTTTGGCATCACCTAAAAGTAATTCGGCTTTATCACTGCTGTATAGAGGGTTTTCAACTCCAGCATATCCAGGTTTGGTATCATAATTACAAACAATGACATTTTTAGCTTGGTCTGCATTAAGAACAGGCATGCCATATATAGGTGTTCCTTCTGCCTCACGAGCAGCAGGATTTACTACGTCATTTGCTCCAATGACAATTGCTAAATCAGTTTCTTTAAAGTCATCATTGATCTGTTCCATTTCATATAGCTCATCATAAGGAACATCAGCTTCAGCCAGAAGGACATTCATATGACCAGGCATACGACCAGCTACGGGATGTACTGCAAAACGAACTTTAGCTCCATTCTTCTCTAGTTTATCAGCTAACTGTTTTACTTGATGCTGAGCTTGAGCCAGAGCCATACCATAACCAGGAATCAAAATAACGCTTTTTGCATTGCTCATAAGCGAAACTATACGATTCTCTTCTTTAGCTCCATTAGTTTGTTTTGTGTCTGATGGCTTGTGTACGGCCTCTAATATCTTGTATAGAGATTCTTTAGCATCTCCTAAAAGCATTTTTGTTTTACTGCTTTTGTATAGAGGGTTTTCTACTCCAGCATAACCAGGTTTGGTATCATAATTACAAACGATGACATTTTTTGCTTGATCTGCATTAAGAACAGGCATACCATATATAGGTGTTCCCTCAGCTTCTCGTGCAGCAGGGTTAACTACGTCATTAGCACCAATAACAATTACTAGATCTGTCTTTTTAAAGTCATCATTGATCTGTTCCATTTCATATAACTCATCATAAGGAACATCAGCTTCAGCCAGAAGGACATTCATATGACCAGGCATACGACCAGCTACGGGATGTACTGCAAAACGAACCTTAGCTCCATTCTTCTCTAGTTTATCAGCTAACTGTTTTACTTGATGTTGAGCTTGAGCCAAAGCCATACCATAACCAGGAATAAGAATGACTTCCTTTGCATTACTCACAATATCAGATAAGGTTTCTTCTTTCTTTTCTGCTTTTTGTGGTGCCGATTGAACAGTTGCCTTAGATGAACTTGCTGCTTTAGGTTTCCCTGCAGCTGAGGTTTTTCCTAGTAAAATATCTATTAGATGACGGTTCATGTTGCGGCACATTATCTGAGTTAATAATAAACCAGATGCACCAACAATACCACCTACAGAAACTAATAATATATCTCCAATAGCCATACCTGCAATTGCTCCAGCTACTCCACTTAAAGAGTTTAAAAGTGAAATCGTAATAGGCATATCAGCTCCACCTACACGTATTGCAAAAGTAAGTCCGAATAGGGAACTTGATGCTATTGATAATAGGAGTACAAAAGAAGGATTAGCAAAGAAAAAACTACTGTCTTGTGAGAAATAGGCTCCAACAACAGGAACAATACTACCTATAATGAAGATTGTCGTTAGTAGTTGATGATTTTTCCATACAATAGGTTTTTGTGGTAAAACTTTGTGCAACTTACCTGCCGCAACTAAACTACCTACTAAAGTAACTAAACCTACAACAATAGCAAGAACAGCAGTAACGCTGGTGAAGTTCTCATATTCTGAGGGAGTGGATCCGATGCGTACATAACTAAGGATACCTACAAAGGCTGAAGCTGCTCCACCAATACCATTGAGTAAAGCAACAAGCTGAGGCATCTGTATCATTTTTATTCGCTTGGCAAAGAAGTATCCTATGATAGACCCAATTAGAATGCAAATGTAGATAAAGCTAACATCGAAGATATCGTAATAGACAAGAGTGAGTATTACCCCTAAAAAAAGGCTTAATGCACTGAGCCTATTACCGTTTGTTGCCGTTTCTACTTTACTCATCTTCGAAATACCAATGAGTACCATGATTGAGAGTACGGCACATATAATATAATAAGTTAATGCACTCATTTCTTAGTGTTTTTTTTCTTGTTAAACATACGTAACATTCTATCTGTTACACCAAAACCTCCCACCACATTTATGGTTGCTGCTATAATAGCAAGGCCTCCTATAATTTGACCAATGAGAAATCTGATTCCCGAAGGGTCTGATTTATAAGTTATACCTACAGCCAATATTGCCCCAAGAATCGTTATTCCTGAAAGAGCATTCATTCCAGACATTAAAGGGGTGTGAAGTAAACTAGGAACATTTTTAATAATGAAATACCCTAATAGAGTTGCCACTATAAAAATGAGTATTAAATAGATAGGATTCATAGTCTATAATTTAGAAACAGTAGCTAATTAATTAGCTACTGTTTTATGATGATGAAAAGGTTTTAACTTAAATTCATAGCCTCTCTTGCTCCGGCATGAACAATTTTTCCGTCATGAGTAACAAGGATTGACTGAACGATTTCATCGTTGAAATCAAGGACTATCTTATTGTCTTTCGTTAAGAAGTGAACTAAGTGGTAAACGTTTTGAGAGAACATCCATGTAGAACTTGTTGGTAACATACCTGGTATGTTTTTAATACCTACAAGAGTTACATTGTGTTTCACTTCAACATCACCTGGAGGAGTCTGAGCACAGTTACCACCTTGGTCAATGGATATATCGACAATTACAGATCCGTTCTTCATGTCTTTTAACATGTCTTCTGTGATAAGAATAGGTGCAACTTTACCAGGTACTAAGGCACTACAGAATACAATATCAGCTTCTTTTATAATGTCTTTAAGGTTTTCACGTTCTTTTACTAGCCATTCTTCAGATAGTTTATTTGCATAGCCACCTTTAGCAATAGCTAATTCTGCTGGTACACCTGTGTCAATAACTTTTGCACCCAAACTTTGAGCTTGTTCTGCAGCAGCAGGACGAATATCAGCTGCATAAGTGATTGCTCCAAGTCTTCTTGCAGTAGCTAATGCTTGTAAACCGGCTACACCTACACCTAGTACAAGTACTTTAGCTGGTTGAATAGCGCCTACAGCTGTAAACATTTGAGGCATAAACTTAGAAAGGTAGTTTGATGCCATTAAGATACCTTTATATCCTGCACATGTACTCATTGATGTCAAAGCATCCATATTTTGTGCGCGAGAGATACGAGGAACACCATCCAGAGTTAAGCTTATAACTCCTTGCTTAGCTAGCATCTTAACCATTTCATGATTGACAGGTGAAGCTGGGTGAATGAATGTAATCAGGTATTGACCCTCATGCATTAAATCTACTTCATGTTTTTTGTATTCTTCGTTAAAGAGAGGTTCTTTAACCTTTAGAATAAGCTCTGCACGTTTGTACACTTCTTCTGCTGTTGCAATAAGTTCTGCACCTGCTGCTTTGTAATCTTCATCGTGATAGAATGAACCATCACCAGCAGTTTTTTCTACTAAAACTTGTGCACCATCAGCAACAAATTTCTTGACTGTTTCTGGGCTTGCGGCTACTCGTGCTTCCCCAGGCATAATTTCTTTAGGAATTCCGATAATCATGATATTTGTGTTTTATAGTATTAATAAAAGCTTACATTAGTTTAACTAAATCAACTTATATTGTTAGTATTCTTTAGGTTATGTGTTTAATCAAATATAGTCTTTTAAAATGACAAACTAATTTTTTATGAATATATTTTGTAAGAATATAAGCTAATATGTTTTATAACATTTATATCTCTATCTATGAGAGTTGTATCAAAACTTTATGTAGCGCGATATCCAAGTTAGTATGTCTCTCAGTACATCTTCTGAAAAAGTTTCTTGAATTTGTGCATATTCATTTATAGCACCCGTTTCTGCTTTTTGAAAAAGATGATTTAAGTTTAAATATTTCTTCACAGTAAGTAATTCCTTATTTTTTACACTACTTTCGATTATCTTTAAATTACTATTTGCTTCAACCTGAATATCTTTTGTTCCATTTAGTGCCAAAATTGGACAATGTACTTTCTTTAAGTACTCTGATGGGTCTAGATTAAGAAAATAGATAATCCAATTATTATTGGTGGATTTAATCATCTCTTCTCTGCTAACTTGAGGAAAAATATCTTCAGCTAGGTTGATAGATATTATACTATCTAGTGTGTTGTGAAGAGCTTCTGTACTTGTTCCTTCACTAGATGTCTGGGCTAAGTAGTCTAAATACTGGACAGCGACATTGAGGGCTTTTGTTTTTTGATCATTGGTTATTGGAGAACGCTGTATGCTTTCTTCGTTTTGTTTCTTTAGAATTTGCTTACCAGTCATTCCAGGAGCAGCCAGAAGTACTATAAAGGAGATAGCTTGATCTCTGCTAGCTACCATGGGTGCTATAATTCCTCCTTCGCTGTGCCCTATTAAACCAATATTATTACTTTGAATATTGGGATGATTTCTCAGAAATTGAATGGAAGCTTCTACATCTTCAGCTAAGTTTAATGTTGTAGCCTCTCTTAATGAACCCGTTGATTCTCCAATACCTCGTTTGTCATAGCGAAGAACTGCTAAACCTTGTCGTGTTAGATAATCTGCAATTACAGCAAAGGGTTTATGTCCAAAGATTTCTTCATCTCTATTGGCGGGACCACTTCCTGCTATCAGGACTACTGCTGGATGTTTTTTTAAGTCATCGGGGAGAGTTAATGTTCCCGATAAGGTTATGGATTTGTCTAATGAGGGGAATGATATGTTTTCTATTTGATAAGGGAACGGTGGTTGAGGCTCTTGTGGTCTTTGAGAGGCTTCAGATGTGTCACTCTTTAGGTTTAAGGGAACTTGAAGGAAACTTTGTTGAAATATACCTTCAATACAGTCTTTGGTGATAGTGCCTTCATAAGTTAGCTGTAAGGCTTTACTTTTCACAAGGACCTTATTTTGATTTATGGTTACTTCGTCCATTGGGATTCCAAAGCCTCCTTGGTCTGGACTATCCATTGTAGCAGACCAATTGCCACCTGCTTCTTTAAAATTGAAAACAAGATTTAATTTTGTTCCTTGGATTTCAATTATTCCTTTCCAACTTCCTTCTAAGTTTTGACCTAAGCAAGGAATAGAAATTAATACGGTTAAGATTAGTAATAGTTTTTTCATAGTATGGTCTTTTAATAGGTAAGGGACTTATTTTACTAAGTACTCCCTTGTTAAATAATTAAAGAATGCTTCTTCTGTTCGGTGTCTGTTTACTTGTTTTTTCCACGAGGGTACACTAAATGTTAGGATATTACCCGAACTATCTTCATAAGTTTTCTTCATTGATTTATTCTCTCTTAAAGTAGCCCAATTTCCTTTATTATCTTTGTATTCATATAAGTAATCTCTCTTGTGCTGATGAGGTCTGTGCTTATCGGAGTATTCAACGTCTATATCCCAATCATCGTCAATCCAAGAGTCGTTATTCTGTGTGTCGATATTGTCAGGTATTCCCACTTGTCGATTATCCCAAAGATTATTCAGTAAATCGGAAAACAAGATGTAGCGTAGTCGCTTATCAGAAGGCGAACTTTTATAGTTGCTTTTTATATAATCTTTAGAGATTTTTATTTCATTGTTTTTACTATCGCTATAAACCAATTCATCAAAAATATTCTTTTTTAAGCTAGCTCTGTTTCCTTTGTTGTCTTCGTATTTAAGATCTCCAAATATATCTACAGAAAAGGTTTCACTATAGTTAGTTTCATTTTTAAATCGTTGAATAAGAGTGTTAAAAAGTAAGGATTTATAATTCTGAAACCAATCATTATCGTGTGAAGCATACTCCATATAATCCTTATTGAACTTCACTTGATTATTCCTATTGTCTTTAAAAATAAGGTCATCAAAAATATTAGTTTGTAATGTGGCTTTATAACCATTAACGTGATACTCAAGGCCTCCATTAAAACTGGTAGAAATGTGTGCTCTATGTTGAGCTTGAATAGTGAGAGACAGAAAAACTACTAGAAGTGTAAAAAGAGATTTTTTCATGTGTCAATTCTTTTTATTGGGTTTATGGATAGTAAGATAATTATTTTAGTAATAAAAGTAATTTAAAATGAGCATTTATATTTCCACTTAACAAAGAAGCGAAATGATGCATGGAATACATAATCTCGCTTCTTTATCAAAATAAAATATCGATTTTAATGTTTTAGAGTGTTAATGACTTCTTTGCTCTAAGGTTTGAATAAAATAATTAAGAATTCTATAATAGAGATCATCTCCTAAAATAGCATCTTCAATTCCATAGTCGATACTTGGATTATCGTTGATCTCAATAATCATGGCTTTTCCATTTACAACTTTTAAATCTACACCATAAAGTCCTTTTCCGATCAGAGATGTAGCTTTTAAAGCTGTTCTTATTACATCTTGAGGTACTTTGTATAGAGGTATAGTATCTACTAATCCGCTATCACTTTTACCTGAATCTAAGTGTTTGTAGATTTGCCAATGCCCTTTTGCCATGTAATATTTACAAGCATATAGAGGTTGACCATTTAATACACCAATACGCCAATCAAACTCAGTAGGAGTAAATTCTTGAGCTAAGATAATAGCTGAATCTTCAAATAGAATGTCTAAGGCTTTTTGTAGAGTCTCTTCACTAGTTACTTTCTTCATGCCATGGGAGAAAGAACCATCAGGTATTTTAAGAATAAAAGGACTTCCTATTTTCTCACTAATTTCTTTGAAAGAGTTTTGATTAGATTGAAAAACAAGTGTTGAGGCAGGAGCTGGAATCTTTTCTTTTGCCAAAAGTTCTTTTAGATACACCTTATTCGTACAACGTATAATAGAGGTTGGATCATCAATGACTACAATATCATTTTGTTCGGCCTTCTGAGAAAGGTGGAATGTAAAATGATTTAGAGAAGTAGTGGAGCGAATAAATAGAGCATCAAATTCTAATAATCGAGTAGCATCCTCTTCTGTGATCAGTTCTGCATTGATATTCATTTTCTTGGCTATTTCTAAGAATTTATGAATAGCACGTTTGTTGCTAGGTGGAAATTTTTCAGAGGGATCATGCAGAATAGCTAAGTTATATCTACAAGTTTTTGGGGTACGTGGACTTCTCCAAACCTTTTTGTTAAACTTATCTAGTGCATTAGCAAAGAAGTCTTGTTGTGTTTCGTCCAGATTATCTAGAGATAAATATTTTATGGATTCTATTTGGTTTCTAGAGCGAGTATTTAGCTCTACTTGCAAAAGAGGGCAAGGGTAATTATCAAAAATAAATCGAGCTATCTTTTCTAGTCCTTTTTCTAGACAAGAGCCGAAGTAAATATTTAGATACCAAGTATCTGTTGTGATGTTATTTTTTTGAATCCATTGGTAGCAAAGTTTTTGTAACGTTTGGTCCATACGAATTCCTGTTCCTGCTTCTAGTTTATTGATAGTACGTACGCCTGGTATAACTTGGTGACCTCTTGCTTGAGCTAGTAAAGAGCCGTAGTAGCCTTCCGAATTATAGACATAGCTATTACTAAGATTAATTACTAGTTTTTTTCCCTTGCTAAGTGATTTGTTTTTTAAGTAATCGGATACAGTTAAAATGCTATTCGTCTCGTAATAAGGTTTCCAGTCATTCAAACTATCCAATAAGATTAAGACACTATTCATGATTAATTATTAAATGTATTTATAAAAAACATTGATTTAATAATAATGAACTGTCAGAATATTAAGCTTTAACTGCTTTCTCTTTTGGAGGGGTAAATAGTTGAGGCACTAATACTTTTACAGCATTATTACACTAAAATTTCGGGGTGCAAATTAAGTAATTAAGTTTGGAATAAAATTCGTTTTGCAAATAAATAATTCAATAATTAATATTAAAATAAGAGATCCTATTTACTTACTTATAATCTATTGAACTCTAGTCATATAATAGCCAGTATTGAGTATTGCTAATGTGATAAATAGACTGATTCTTTATCTGCCTAATAGGAGAATTAATTTTATCGTTATTGGAACATTCTTTATGAATTGAGTTTCATGCGACTGAGCGGATAATAAAATTTATTAACCTATACAATAATTAGGTGTATTTTGAAGGATATCTATTGGGTTTATCATGTATGTAATAGCTAAGACTTTACCGATCTTAGCTCCAGGAGTGCTTTTAAAAATAGTCTTTTCTTTCCTCATATTCAGTATCTATTTAGATATGAATTTTAAGTAATAAAAGCACAATACTTGATTGGAAATGTATCAATATGATTGTGGTTTATGTCTTTTAAAATCAAAATGTTTTCATTCTTGATAGGATTTTAGAAATAGAATACTTACCTTGCCTCACAGATATGTTGAGCAACTCTATTACATACTCATCTTTTTTAGGTACTTCTACTATTTATATTAGTAGAGGATGCACTTCTTTAGGCTCTACATACACGATTACTACAACAACTACCCCGTAAGGGGTATAATATTGACATATAGCTACTACTGTAGTCATTTATATTCATAAATGACGTTCTTCTATTTTGTGTTTTCAATAATTTCAAACAGGTAAAATATGAAAATTGTCAAATTCGGCGGCTCATCTGTGAGTAATGTCGAAAATATATTACGTTGTATTCAAATCATAAAAGATAAAAGCATAAATGATTCTATATTAGTTGTTGTGTCTGCTTTTGGCGATATGACAGATTACTTACTTGATGCAGCTAAGAGTGCATCAGTGAAAGATGAAAAATATCTTCAAGTTTTTAGTCAGATAGAGAACCATCATATCCAAATTGTTAAAAGTTTAATTCCTACTTCAAAGCAAGCCTCAGTCCTAAGTCAGGTAATTCTCAAACTCAATGAACTAGAAGTGCTATTAAATGGCTGTTGTCTTCTGGGTGAGCTTTCTAAAAAAACAGAAGATTTAATTCTTTCTTATGGGGAGAGATTATCTGCTTATATACTCTCAGAAGTAATAAAGGCAGAAGGTGCCGACTGTCACTTGGTAGATAGCAGAGATATATTAAAAACAGATGAGCACTTTGGTAAGGCAATCGTAAATTTTACCTTATCCAACTCTTTAATCCGTTCTTTTTTTAGAGAAAACAAACACAAGGTATCTATTATTCCGGGTTTTGTTGCTGAATCTGAATCTAAACAAATCACTACATTAGGTAGAGGAGGCTCTGATTATACTGCGGCTATTATTGCTGCCGCTTTAGATATGGAATCTCTTGAAATATGGACCGACGTGAGTGGAATTTATACTGCCGATCCAAAGTTGGTAAAACAAGCTAGGACTATAAAAAGCTTGAGCTTTCAAGAAGCAATGGAGCTTTCGCATTTTGGGGCTAAAGTATTATATTCTCCCACTTTACAACCTATTTTGGCGAAGAATATACCCTTATATGTAAAGAATACTTTTGAGCCTGAGGCTGCTGGTACTATTATTCATCATACTATTCCTCGGATTAATGGAAATGCTGTGCGAGGTATTAGTAACATAGATCATGTGGCTTTAATTACTCTTGAAGGTCCAGGTATGGTAGGTGTTACTGGTTTTTCTGAACGTTTATTTGAGGTGTTTTCAAAAGCAGAAATA
>NZ_DYYK01000070.1:0-3622 GCF_020741705.1 Bacteroides coprosuis | reverse complement strand
AGAATTCTATACAAGGGCGTGTTATTGTGGAGTTTATAGTCAATACTGATGGTTCTGTAACTGAACCAAGAATAGTACGTGGTGTTGATTCAGCATTGGACAAAGAAGCTCTTCGCGTTATTTCACTTATGCCCAAATGGAAACCTGGTATGCAAGGAGGGGAAAAGGTACGTGTGAAATTTACTGTCCCTGTATCTTTCCGCTTAAAAGACAAAGAAAAGGTTCCAGCAAAGTAATCCTTAAGACGGTGTATCAGCTTTAGTCTTAATACGAGTTTAAAGAGGTTTCAATGTTTTGGAACCTCTTTTTTATGAACTCATCAGAATGCTTTGGATAAGTGGTACTAAATCTCTTTCAATCACTTCAGGATTTAGCCTATGTTCGCCTTCAAAGAGTACTTTGTGTGGATAGTATCTACTAAATTCTTCTTGGCAATTGACCATTTCATCGTGAGTGCCAAAAAAACCATAAGTGTGCTCTTGGTCGTATGCAGTTACCTTATCAAACTGGTGTTTTTCCATTATTTCATAAGCATCACAGAGCTGAGGAGTGATATCGAAAGTCATTACTCCATCTTTTCGTGGGTTAAAGAAGGGCTGAGTTCCTAAGTTTTTACGCATCAATTGAGATACATGAAAAGCTGGGTTTATTAGAATTTTAGTTTGTCCGTGCAATTGTTGAGTAAACATAGCTCCCATAGAAGTACCCACTACCAGTACGGGCTGAAGTTCTGCAACAAGGTCTGTAAGTAATTGTAAAGCTTGTTGAGGAGGTAGAGGCATATCAGGAGCTACCACTTGATATTGTGGCAGCAGAGCCTGAATATTCTGTGCTGAAGCTGTAGCCCCAGAAGAAGATAAGCCGTGTACGTATATGATTTTATTTTCCATTTCTATTCTTTTTGAATGTATAGTACAAGGTAAGGAATTATGCTCTCATTCCTTATGCAATTGTAAAATGTAACTTTTAATATTACTTCTTTCTTTATAAGGTATATAAAAATATCTTTATATTTGTACCAATAATTAACTCAAACATTAGAATGAAACGAAGTCTATTATTCAGTATTTCAGCATTAGCTCTATCGTTTTTGTTGGGAGCTTGTGGAGAAAAGAAAGAAACAAAACCATTTAAATCTGGCTTTGAAGGGATGTATGTAGGAGAATTACCTTGTGCAGATTGTCCTGGAATTCGTACAAATGCAACTTTTTTATCGGATAGTACTGTAGCCATTACTTCTCTTTATTATGACGGAGATAACACATCAGAAACAGAGTGGGGTACATGGACAGTAGAAGGGAAAATTCTAAAAGCCTTAATGCCTGATGAGATAACGCTATACTATGTTCAATTATCAGATTCTGTTATTATGATGACGGATTCTGTAGGCACTCCATCTGAGAGTCTAGCAGAATACTATCAACTCACGAAAGCTACCCCTTTAGTGTCGGATAGTTTTGCTGGTAAATATGTAATGGGAGATACCCAAGATCCTAAAAGCTATCGTCAGAACTTAATAATAACTCCTATTAATGAGAATGAAGTAAACGTTATTGTTAATAGCGAAGGAGCTGGTAAGGGTTGTGAGTTTTCGGGAAGAGGAAAGTTGGTGAACAATCAAATTGAAGTTTCTCTAAACGAGCAGCATAACAAAATGCAGTCTACTTTAGTGATTCGCCCAAACAATGAGAAAACAGGTCTATTCCTCTTTACTTCCACCTTTGATGATCGTTACGACTTGATGTACTTCTGTGGTGGAGGTGGTTCACTAGCTGGAGATTATATTAAAGTACAAGAATAAAACTGGGATATTAAGCATAAAAAAGGAGGACATCGTCCTCCTTTTTCTATTTCTAGAAGTGAATGATTATTCTTCATTTTCTTTTAAAATACCTTCTTTTACACACTCTTTGAGAAGAGCTTGTGTATATTCCCAGAGTGGAGTAGCCGTATCTTTCATTATTCTTTTACTATCGAGTACCTCATCGTACTTAACATTGTATTCTTCCCAAGTTCCCCCTTGGTTGGATGCATTTTGAAGCATCGGCTCTAGTCGGTCAAGTGTTTTGGCAAAGCGTGCCTCAACACTTTTACCCTCTTCAAACTCTAGCCAGATCGATATAAGTTCTTCAGCTTGGTCGGCAGGGAGTAATCCAAAAATGCGTTTGGCAGCCTCCATTTCCTCAGGTCTGTTATCGTGTTTCTGAGTTTTGTCGAAAAAGAAAACATCTCCTGCATCAATCTCTACTACATCGTGAATCAATACCATCTTAATCACCTTGAGAAGATCAATAGGCTCATTGGAGTGCTCAGCAAGTACCATTGCCATAATGGAGAGGTGCCAACTATGTTCGGCATCATTCTCTGCACGGTCGCTATTAAATAACCGAGTTCTTCTTAAGATGTATTTGATTTTGTCCACCTCGTGAATAAACTGTATCTGTTTATGTAGTCTGTTCAATTGTTCCATGATTCTTATTTTAAGCTTACAAAGATAGACATTTTGCCTCTATTTGGCGATGATTGCTATACTATCCTTACCCTAAAGGGCATAAAAAAAAGCCTCATTGTTGATGAGGCTTTTCTGTATAACAAAACAGAGATTCTTAGTTGAATTCAATATTTGCAACCACAGGGCAGTGGTCTGAAACAAACTGACCCTCATATTTCATAGGGAGTACTTCGTAGCTTTTTACAGTTACAGGAGCACTTACAAAGATATAGTCGATGTATTCACGCTTGTTGATGTCAAGTCTGTCGTAATCGTGAAAAGTCCAATTAGTACCTTTTACTTCTTGAGCCACTTCATGAGTACTCAATAGGTGTCTTTCTTTTTCAGGATTGATGACATTGAAGATAACGTCCGACTCTGGTTCAGCATTAAAATCGCCAGTTAGCACGATAGGAGCATCTTTAGCCAATTTATAAGCACGTTCAAGAAGAAGATTAACACCTTCACGACGAGCTTCTACGCCAACGTGGTCTAGGTGTGTGTTTATAAAGAAAACTTCTCTTAGAGTTTCTTTGTCTTTTAGTAGTACCCAACTAGCTACTCTTTCGCAAGCACCATCCCAGCCTTTAGAACCAGCTACTTCAGGAGTTTCGCTCAACCAAAACGTACCTGAATCAAGGGCATCAAAACGATCTTTTTTGTAAAGCAAACTACTATATTCACCTTCGGTTTTGCCATCAGCACGACCCACACCAACTGCTTCGTATTCAGGAAGAGCAGCTTTAAGATCTTCGAGTTGGTGGTTAAGAACTTCTTGTGTACCAATTAAGTCACAATCTTGAGCTTTAGCCATAGCACCTGCTTGCTCTTTTCGATGTTCCCACGAGTATTCTCCATCATCACTAGTATCTAGTCTGATATTAAAGGTCATAACTTTTAAGTCTAGTTTTGGTTGAGAAGAGTTACATGCAGAAAGTAAACCCATACTTACTGCCATGAGAAGTAATAAATATTTTTTCATAATAATAAAAAATGATTGGATTGATTAAGTTGTTATCCTACAAAGATGCACAAATTTATTCGGAAAAGGTAAAAAACTAAATTTCAATATTTATATGAAGGTCTATTCTTTTAATAAAATAGAGTGAATGTATGTTTTTTCTAAATAGA